>CAJUGP010000013.1:17865-50518 GCA_910586365.1 uncultured Christensenella sp.
CGCACGACTACTTCGAGAATGCTCTGCGATTTGTCGGGATACGTCGTCGTCGTGGTCGTCGTCGTTTCGGTGTAAGGATTCTTGTTTTCGTCCTTGCCCGTTCTCGTCGATACCGTCGTTACCGTCTTCGTTTCGCCCGAATCGGGATTCGTGGTCGTGGTTTCGGTCGTCGTCTTGTCGCCCGTTTCGGGATCGACCACCGTTTCGGTCTTGGTCGTTTCCGAGGTCTGGTTGTCGCCTTCGCCGCGGATCGTTTCTTCCGTAACCGTCACTTTGATAACGTTGCCGTCCTTATCGGTTACGGTAACCGTCGTCGTGATCGTGATCGAACCGTCGGGGTTCTTCGTTTCCGTTACGACCGTCGTCGTGATCGTGTCTTCGGTCTCTTCCACCACAGGAGGTTTGGTTTCCGTTTCGGTATGATCGGGCTTGGTCGTCGTTTCGGTCGTCGAGGTCGAGCCGCCTTCCTTGTCGTAGACCTTCACGGTCGTGGTAACAACGCCGTTCTTATCGGTTACGGTGATGGTTTCCTTCACAAGGAAGTTATCCTCGTCGTACTCGTACACCGTCACAACGGACGAAGTCTTGCCGTCGGGATAGGTCGTGATTTCGGTCTTCTTGATCACGTTGCCCTTCTCGTCTTTCTCGATCGTCGTTTCCGTCGTTTCTTGCGATTTGTCGGGGTTCGTCACGGTCGTATCGGTCGTGTCGTTGCCGTTTTCGTCCTTACCGTAAACCTTCACGGTCACGGTTACGTTGTTTTCGCGATCGGTTACGGTGATGGTTTCCTGAACGAGCTTGCCGTCCGGATCTTCCGTGTAATCGTACACATAGTCGGTTACAACGGTATAGGTCGTGCCGTCGGGATAGGTCGTGATTTCGGTCTTCTTGATCACGTTGCCGTGATCGTCTTTTTCAACCGTCGTCACCGTCTTAATGTCTTCTTCCGATCCGTCGGGATGCGTCACGGTCGTATCGGTCGTGTCGTTGCCGCTTTCATCCTTGCCGAACGTGTTCACGGTCACGGTCACCTTGCCGTCCTTGTCGGTTACGGTGATCGTCTCTTTCACGAGCTTGCCTTTCGTGCTTTCCGTGTAATCGTATTCGTACTCGGTCACAACGGACGAGGTCTTGCCGTCGGGATAGGTCGTGATTTCGGTCTTCTTGATCACGTTGCCGTGCTCGTCTTTTTCAACCGTCGTCACCGTCGTGCCTTCGGGCGTCGTGGTCGACGTTTCGGTATCGGTCGAGATCGAACCGTCGGGGTTCTTCGTCTCCGTTTCCGTCGTCGTATCCTTCGAGCCGTCGGGATGCGTGACGGTTTCGGTGCGGTCGGTCGTACCGTCGGCTTTTTCCGTCGTCTCGGTTACGGTTACCGTCACCGATCCGTCGGGCTTCGTCAGCGTTACCGTTACGATGGTCGTCTTATCGCCCGCGTTCGGGTAATTCTCTTTGACGAGCGTTTCGGTCTTTTCGATCTGCTTGGAGCCGTCGGGATAAACCGTCGTCACAATGACGGTGATCATGCCCGTTTCGGCGTCGACAATCGTAACCGTCGTAACAACCGTCTGCGTGCCGTCGGGATGCGTGATCGTTTCGATAACCGTCGTCTGTTCGTTGCCGTTTTCGTCGGTGCCGCCCGTAATGGTCGTCGTTTCCGTCGTCGTGGTCGAACCGTCGGGGTTCGTCGTCGTTTCCGTTACCGTCGTCGACGTCGTGCCGTCGCCCTTGTTCGTGGTCGTGGTCGTCGTCGTTTCGGTCGTCGAACCGTCGGGGTTCTTCGTCGTCTCGGTCGTCGTCTCCGTCTTGGTTCCTTCGGGCTCCTTCGTCACCGTTTCGGTCTTGGTTTCCGTTTCCGTCGTCGTGCCGTCGGGTTTCTTCTCCGTCGTGGTCGTCGTTTCGGTTTCGGTCGTCGTCTTGTCGCCCGTCGATTCGCCCGTCGACTTGTTGAAGATTTCTTCCACCTTAACGACTTTTTCGCTCGTCACGGTCGTAACCGTCGTAATTTCGCCGGGGTTGGTTACCGTGGTCGTGATGATCGTCGTCTTTTCGGTCCACGTGGTGGTTTTCGTATACGTGCCGTCGCCGTTATCGGTATCGACAGACGTTTCATCGCTCTTTTCGACAATCGTTTCAACCGTCGTCGTGGTCGTCGTGCCGTCGCCGTTGTCCGTCGTTTCGGTCGTAACGTCCTTATCGGGGTTCGTTTCCTTGATGATGGTTTCGGTTACGGTGGCGTTGCCGTCTTTGTCGTAAACGGTTTCCTCTTTCTTGACGGGTTTGCCGTCTTCGTAGTAGGTTACGGTTACGCTCAGGATCTTGCCGTCGCCGTCTTTCACGGTTACGGTTACTTGCGTGAGCTTGCCTTCCTCACCTTCGGACTCCGGCGCGCTGCGCTCTTCGACCGTTTCGGTCGTTCTGATCACGTTGCCGTCTTTGTCTTTCTCGATCACGGTGATCGTGGTCGTCGTCGAGCCGTCTTCATGCGTGACGGTCTTCTTCGACGTCTCGGTCGAGCCTTCCGGCGTCGTCGAAGTTTCCTTATCGAATTCCACTTCGCCCGACTCTTCGGTCTTGGTCGTCGTGGTCGTCTGAGAATCGGGATTCTTCGTCGTGATCGTGGTCGTCTTGTCGCCCGTTACGGGATCGATTTCGACTTCCGTCTTGGTTTCGGTTTCGTTCGTCGTACCGTCGGGGTTCGTCGTCGTCTCGGTTACGGTTTCCGTTTCCTGGATCGTGTTGCCGTCTTTGTCAACAACCGTTTCGAGCACCGTCACCGTCTTGATCACCGTGCCGTCGGCAAGCGTTACGATAACGGTCTCCGTCTTGATCGTAACCGTACCACCCTCCGAGGGGAAGTCTGTCTTAATGTCAAGAATGGTTTCCGTCGACTTGATGAACGCATACCCGCCTTCGCCGTATTCGGTTACGAGCGTGCTTACAAGGGTGTTGTTTGTGCCGTACTTCTCGAGCGTTACCGTACGCGAAACAACGTTTTCGTCCTGATCGTAAACGGTGACAACCGTCTTAACGAAGTTGTACGTCGTTCCATCGATCGTCTGCGAGAACTTGGACGTTTCGGTCGTGGTGTGCGTCGTAACGGGTTTACCGTCGGGACGCGTGGTCTCGGTCGTCGTTTCGTCTTTCTTATCAACGTCGACTTCGCCGCCTTCGACCTTTTCGCCGATAATGGTGATCGTGATCTTCTCTTCTTCCTTGATCGAGCCGTCACCGTACGTCGCCCACGTTTTCACGGTTACGGTCTTCGTACCGTCGCCGTTATCGGTGGTTATAGTTTCAGTGTAACGGATAACCGTCGTGCCGTCACTGTAAACCGTCGTTTCGATCACTCTCGTGCCGACTACCTTGCCGTCTTCCACAATGTCTTCGGTCGTCGTCGTAGTGGTCGTCTTGTCGCCCGTTACCTTATCGGTCGTTTCGGTCGAGGTCGAACCGTCGGGTTTCGTCACCGTTTCGGTCGTCGAGCCGCCCGTCACGTTTCCGTCGGGATCTTTTTCGGTCGTATCGGTCGTGGTCGTCTTATCGCCCGTTTCGGGATCGGTCTTTTCCGTCGTTTCGGTTTCGGTCGTCGAACCGTCGGGGTGCTTCGTCGTCGATTCCGTCGTCTTGTCGCCCGTTTCGGGATCGGTCTTGGTCGTCGTATCCGTTTCGGTCTTGTCGCCCGTTTCGGGGTCGATTTCGATCTTGTGTTCGTGATCGACGTCAAGCTCTTTGCCCGTTTCGGGATCGATTTCCTTCGAGTACTCGTGCGTGGTTTCTTCGATGAGTTTGCCTTCGCCGTTGTACACGCGAATGACGAGTTTCACGAGGGTTTCGCCGTCGTAAGTATAGGTCTTGACCGTAATGCTCTCGACGCTTTCCACGTTGTTCTCGGTCAGATAAACGGTGATCACTTCTTTGACTTTGCGGCCTTTTTCGTCCTTCGTCGTGGTGGTTTCCGTTCTTCTTTCGCGGATCATGTTGCCTTCGCCGTCAACCTCGGTTTCGGTCTGCGTATCGGTCGATTCGGTTTCCTTAGAATCGGTTACGTCGGTTTCCTTATCGGTTACCGTCGTGTCGATCGGGTTGCCGTTCTCGTCGTACACGGTTTCGGTCTTGGTTTCGGTCCAATTACCCGTTTCGGGATCGATCACCTTGTCGGTAACCGTTTCCTTATCCTTCAAGCCGTCCTCGCCCGTAATGGTTTCGGTCGTCTTTTCGGAAATCAAATTGCCGTTTCTGTCGTATACCTTCACGACTGTCGTGGTCGTCGTCGTACCGTCGGGGTTCTTCGTGACCGTCGTCTCGGTTACCGTCTTGGTATCCTGCTCGTCATACTGATCGTATGTGTACACTTCGACGATCTTGCTGATCACGTTGCCCTTTTCATCGTACTCCGTGATTGTTTCCTTAACGATCTGCTCGTTCTTGTTGTACTCGGTTTCGGTAACTTTAATGATCTTGCCGTCGCCGTTCTTCACGGTTACGATGACTTTGACTATTTTGCCGTCTTCGTCTTTGATCGTAAGCGTTTCGGTCGTTTGGATCACGTTGCCTTCTTCGTCGTACTCGGTTTCGGTCTTGGTCGATTCCGTACCCGAGGAGGATTCCGTCTTATCCGTAACAACGGGATCTTTACGGTTGCCGTCTTCGTCGAATTCGGTTTCCGTCGTCGTGGACGAGGTGGAACCGTCGGGATTCTTAGTCGTAACCGTCACCGTTTCTTTGATCGGGTTGCCGTTCTCGTCGTACTCGGTTTCGGTCTTGATCGTCGTATCGCCGTTCACCTCGATCTTCGTGACGATCTTTCTGACCTCGACTCTGCCGTCGGGATACGTCGTCGTGATGATCGTCGTTCTGCTGTTCTCTACGCCTTCGGTCGGCGTGGTAACCGCTTCAACGATCGTTTCGTCGCCGTTTTCTTCCACCGTCGTGGTCTTGACGATCTCTTTGACAAAATTGCCGTCTTTATCGACCGTTTCCGACTTCACCGTCGTGACGGAGGACTGCGTTTCGCTGACCAGGTTGCCCATCGCGTCGGTCACCGTAGTGATAACGGTCGTCTTATCGATCACCGTAACCGTAACGTTGCCGTTTTTATCGACCGTTTTGCGGACTTCGTGCTCGACGATCGTGTTCACTTTCGTGACGTTGCCGTCTTCGTCTTCCGTTTCGGTCGTGCTTTCCGTCTTGGAATAGTCGGGTTTGCTGGTGTCCGTCGTCGTGGACGAGCTCGAACCGTCGGGCTTCTTCTCCGTTACCGTCGTATGCGTGACGTTGCCGTCCTTATCCTTTTCGATAACGGTGGTCGTGCTCGAACCGTCGGGTCTTTCTTCCACGATCGTGGTCGTCGACGTGCCGTCGGGTCTCTTTTCGACCGTCGTCGTGACCTTCGTGCCGTCGGGCTTGATTTCGACCGTAACCGTGATTTCGGTTTCGGTTGTACCCGTTTCCTTGTCGATAATTTCGGTTTTAACTACCTTCGTGGCTTCGCCGGTCGGGTTGCCGTCCTTATCCTTTTCGGTCGTGGTCGTGGTCGTCGTTCTGGTCAACGTACCGTCGCCATTTTCTACGGTCTCTACCTTCGTGTTGATTTCGGTCGACGAACCGTCGGGTCTGGTTTCGATTTCGGTTCTGCCGCCTTCGTCGGTCACTTCGCCCGAAACGGTTACAACCGTAACCATGATTTCGGTATCGCCGCCCACCGTGAACGTGTAAGCGTCGTCTGCGTCAAGCTCGACAAGCGTTTTGCCGTCTTTGGTGATCAGATAGACTCTGAGCGTGTAATCGCCCGCAGCGTCTGCCTTCGTCACCGTTGCCGTAAACACGGTGCCGAACGCGTATTCGCCCGCCGTGATGCCTGCCACGGTTACCTTTTCGGCATCGTAGCTCACCGCAACGTTATACTTTCTGTACTCGTACTTCGCATAAAGCGTGTACGCAACCTGATTTTCCTCGCCTCTGATCTTCGTCTCGAAGTCGAACGCCTTCGTGAACGCCTGATCTTCGTACCAACCGACGAACTTCTGACCCTCGAGGGCGGGAACGCTCGGTTTCTGAACGGTCTTGCCCGATTCCACAGGAGAGTGAATGGTCTTGCCGTTTACGACGAAATCAACGTAAACGATCTTCGCTTTCCACTTCGCATACAGCGTCGTGTGAGCGGTGATCTTCGTATCGGCATCGAACACAACCGTGCAAGCCGCGTCGATACACCAACCGATGAACGAAGCATCCTGACTCGTCAGGTTCTTCGGCGTTTCGATTCTCGAACCGTACTCGACTTCGATCGCTTCGGGTTTCTGATCCGCCATTTCGCAATTCGCGAACGTAACGGTGAACATGCCGCCCGTCCACTTCGCATAAAGCACGGTATTTTCCGTGATCGGCGTGTTGAAGTCGAATTCTGCGGTCAGCTCCGCATTCTGATACCAGCCGCCGAACGTCCAGCCTTCTCTCGTCGGAGCGGCGGGTTCCGCAACCGTATCGTTTTCCTTCACCGCGGCGTCTGCAATGACGCTGCCGCCGTTCGTCTGGAAGGATACAATGTAGTAGGTCGCAGGGTTGCCGTCGGGATCGGTGGTGGGAACTCTCGTCCACTTCGCGTAGACGGTGATATTGCCTTCCACCGCGCCGAACGTATACGCTTCGGCGTTCTCTTCCGTCGAAACGAACCAACCCTCGAAGAGGTGTCCGTGTTTCGTCGGAGCGACGGGCACTTTCGCGCTTTCGCCGTTCGCTACCAACTGCGACTCAACGTCCGTACCGCCCTGCGAATCGAACGTTACCGTGTACTCGATCTTATCCCACGCGGCATAGAGCGTGAAGTCTTCGCCGTATACGGGCGTTCTGAACTGATATTCGCTCGAAAGCGACGCGTCTTTATACCAGCCGCGGAAGATATGGTTTGCCTTGGCGGGCATTTCGGGAACCTTAACTTGCTCGCCTTCTTTAATTACCTGCTGCGCGATGAGGCTGCCGCCGAACGTTTCAAACGTAACGACGATATAATGCACTTCCTGCGTCGGATCGTCGGGATCGGTGGTAGGCACAGGCGTCCACTTCGCATACAGCGTGAAGTTTTTCTCGACAAGCGTGTCGAAATCATAACCGTTCAGGCATTCCGCGTCGGTATACCAACCGTCGAAGGTGTAACCCATCTTGGTCGGCATCACAGGCGTTACTTTGCCGCCGCTCACGACAGACTGCTTGCTCTCCGCATTTGCGGGAAGCTCGCCGCCGTTGACGTTGAGCGTAACGGTATAGACTTTGATCTGCCAGCCCGCATAAAGCGTCAAGTTACCCGTTTCTTCGGTGACGACCGTGGCGAAATCATACGCCTGCGTGCAGCCGATATCGGTGTACCAACCCGTGAAGGTGTAATGTTCCTTCGTCGGATCGACCGTAGGCTTCTGCACGGTCTTGCCGTATTTCACGGACTGACCCGCAACGGGGCTGCCGCCCATCGAATCGAAGGTGACGGCAATCGCGTCTTCCACGACGCCCGCCCACTTCGCATAGAGCACGGTATCCTGCTCGATCGGCGTCGAGAAGTCGAACTTCGTCGTGCCTTTCTCGTCGAGATACCAACCGACGAACACGAAGCCGTCGTCTCTCGTCGGCGTCGAAGGAGCTACCGCGCACACGCCGCTCGCAACCGTTTGCGCCGCAACGCTAAGCCCTTCCACGTTCGTTACGAACTCGACCGTATAGGTCACTGCCTTCCACTTCGCATAAATGTACGTCGTGTTCGAAACGGGCTTCTCGAAGTTGTAAAGCGTCGTGAGCGAAGGATCGGCGTACCAACCGTCGAACACGTAATGCTCTCTCGTCGGATCGGTTTCGGGTCTTACCGCCTTATTGCCGTAAACGACTTTCTGCCCTTCGATTTCGCTGCCGCCGTTCGTTCTGAACGTGACGTTATAGGTATTGATGTTGAACTTCGCATAGAGCACGAGGTCGCCCGTGATCTTGGTATCGAAGTCGAAACGGAGCAACAGCTCTTCGTCGAGGTACCAACCCGCGAAGGTATAGCCCTCTCTGACGGGCGTTTCGGGCGCGGCGATCGCCTGACCGTAGTCAAGTTCTCTCTGCTGCGTCATCGTGCCCTGCACGAAACTGACGGTAACGCGAATGACCTGCCACTTCGCATAGATGATCGTATCGTCTAAGATCGGCGTGTTGAAGTCGAATTCGACCGTGCAGTCGATATCTTCATACCAGCCGAGGAACACATAGCCGCGTTTCGTAGGCGTCGTGGAATTACTTGCACGTTCGCCCTTCTTGACCGCCTGACCGACGACAACGCTGCCGCCGAACGTTTCAAACGTGACCGTGAAGGTCTGGTCGTCACCGACGCCGACAGGGTTCATCGCCCACTTCACATAGAGGTCGAGATCGCTCGTAACGGGCGTATCGAAATCGTATCTGTTCGTGCAATCGGGATCGGTGAACCAACCCGCGAAACGGTAACCGTACTTGATCGGCGTCGTCGGGTTGACGGCGTAATCGTTGTATTCCACCGTCGAGTGTACGATTTCCTTAATAAGAGGTTCGTTGTGCTCGCCGCCGAGCGTATCGTAGAAGGTGACCGTGAAGGTCTGCTTCGTCCACTTCGCATACAGCGTGATGTCGCTTACGACAGGCTGGTTGAAGTTGTATTCCACGGTGCACTTGGCGTTCGTGTACCAACCGCTGAAGATGTAACCCGTTCTCGTCGGGATCTGGAGATCGTTTTCGTTGAGTCTCTTGCCGTTTTCGACCGCGACGCCTGCAACCGCGTTGCCGCCGTTGGTCTGCAACGTAACGACGTAATAGATTACTTCTGCGCCCGTATCGGGATCGATGACCTGAGGAACTTTGGTCCACTTCGCGTAAACCGTGATATCCTCGTTGATGACCGTCGCAAAGTCGAACTCTTCGCCGTCTTTGCAATCCGCGCTCGTATACCAACCGCCGAAGATATAGCCTTCTTTCACGGGCGTTTCGGGTACAAGAGCCGTGCCGCCGAGGCGGATCGGCTGCGCTTCCACGTCGCTGCCGCCAAGCGTATCGAACGTGACCTTATGCGTGATAACGACCCACTTCGCATAAAGCTCGATGTTTTTCACGACGGGCGCGCTGAAATCGTAACGCTGCGTAAGCGCTTTATCCGTGAACCAACCGTCGAACGTGTAGCTTTCTTTGGTCGGATCGGCGGGTTTCGTCGCCGCGTGGTTTGCGTTGATCTTCTGCGTCGGGATCACCGTACCGCCGTTCGTTTGGAAGGTAACGGTATAGAACACCGTTTCATCCGTGATTTCCACCCACTTCGCGTAGAGCGTAATGTCGGAATTGAGCGAAGAATTAACGAAATCGTAAGGATCGCCGCTGAAGATTTCGCTCAGATACCAACCTTCGAAGATATGGTTCTCTTTGGTCGGTTCGGCAGGCTGCGCAACTTTGCCGCCCTTGATCACCGACTGACCGATGACGAGGCTGCCGCCGTTCGTCTGGAACGTGACGGTGTAATAGGTCGCTTCTTCGCCCGTATCGGGATCGGTGGTGGGAAGCTTCGTCCACTTCGCGTAGATCGTTCTGTTCTGTACGACGGGTCCGAACTCATATTCGTTGCCGTCGGTGCATTCCGCATCGGCATACCAGCCGCCGAACGTGTAACCCGATCTCACGGGCGTGACGGGAACGGTCGCACTGTCGCCCTGCTGCACGCGCTGCGCAAGCAGATTGCTGCCGTCCGCAAAAATACCGTCGTTCGCGCTGAACGTAACGGTGATGTACCATTCCGTCCATCTTGCGTAAAGCGTGAGGTTATCGAGAATTTGCTTATTGAAATCGTATTCGGTGTAGAGGTAGTAGCCGACGACCGTATCGCCTTCCTTCACCGTTTCGATATACTGATCCGCCCCGACTTCGGGAAGCGTGGAAACAAGCGTTCTCGTGTACCAACCGCCGAACGAATAACCGACTTTAACGGGAGCCTTGGGTTCTTCCGCTCTGCCGCCCGCGACGATCACCTGATCTTCGACGGGAGTATCGGCGCCGTTCACCTGGAAGGTGACCGTATAGCGGCGCATGCTCATCCATCTCGCGTAAAGCGTGAGGTTTGCCGTAACTTCGGTCTCGAAATCGTACAGCGTATACAGGTAATAACCCGTTACGTTAAGACCGCTTTCGTCCATCAACGTTTCGACGTACTGATTTTCCGCCACGTTTTCGGGCATATCTGTCAGCTTTTCGCTTCTCGTATACCAGTTGATAAACGAGTAATCGTCGAGCGTCGGGTCATTTTCGGGTCTGACGACCTTTCCGCCGTCGGCAACGCGCTGACCTTCGATCGCGGCGCCCGAACCCGTCATGAACGTAACGATATGATAACGGATCGCCGTCCACTTCGCATAGACCGTAGCCGTCGCGGTCACGACGCCGAACGTATATTCCTCGCCGTCCAAGCAGTCCGCGCTCGTATACCAACCGCCGAAGAGATAGCCTTCTCTTTCGGGAGCGGCAGGCTCTGCGATCGTACCGCCTTGTTCCACGGTCACGACGTCAAGCGTCAAATCGTCATAGTTGAGCGAGAAGGTAATGTAGTACTGTTCCTTGCTCGGCTCTTTGTCGTCCTGCTTGTAGTTGGCAACGATCACAACGTCCGCCGTGATTTCGTCGGCGTAATGATATTCCGCCCCGCTTTCCTTATAAGTCCAGCCGATGAACGTGTAGCCGTCTTTTTCGGGAACGACGACCGTTTCGCCGACCGTCTTGCCGTGCTCGACGCGCTGCGCAGACAATACGTTGCCTTCTTCGTCAACAAACTTGACGGAGTGATAAATAACTTCTTCTGCTTCTTCGGTCCACTTCGCGTAAACCGTAATATCTTCCGTAACCGCGCCGAACAGGTATTCGTTGCCGTCGGTGCAAGCCGCATCGGTATACCAACCCGCGAAGATCTTGTTCTCTAAGGTCGGGTCGGCGGGTTTCTCCGCGCTCTTGCCGTACTCGATGCCTTCGGCGTCGGGAACAACCGAACCGCCCTGCGAATCGAAGTGCACAGTGTAGGTACGGATATTCCACTTCGCATAAAGCGTGAAGTTTCCGCTTACCGTAACCGTCGTTTCGGTATAAGCCTGCGTGCATTCCGCATCGGTATACCAACCGCCGAAGGTATGGCTGTCGGTATCGGCGAGCGTTTCGACGCTGACGATTTCGCCCGCTTTCTTCTCGACGTCGCGGACGACCTTGCCGTCGGATACGAACGTAACGTGATACGTTTCTTCCACAGGCTCGGTTACTTTTTCAAACTGCGCTTCAAGCTCGATATCTGCGGTGATCGCATCGTCGAAGCTGAACGCGCCGCCGTCTTTCACCTGCCAGCCCGTGAACGTATAGCCGTCTTTCGTGGGAACGGGAACGCTGTTCGCCTTTTCGCCGCTCTTCACCGACTGTTTGTCATAGAGCACGCCGTCGACCGTAAAGGTCACGGTGTAATAGGTGTCGGGTGCAACGGTTTCTTCCACCCACTTCGCGTAAACGGTTACGTTTGCCGTAACTGCACCGAACGCATAGGACTTGGTGCAAGCCTCGTCCTCGAACCAACCCGCGAACACGTAACCCTTCATGGTAGGATCTTCGGGTTTTTCCGCGATTTCGCCGTGTTTCACGCTCTGCGACGCGACTGCCGAGCCGCCCTTCGTATCGAAGGATACCGTGTAGGTGTTCGCCGTCCACTTCGCCGTTACGGTAATATCTGCCGTGACCGCCTCGGTGAAGGTGTATTCGGTATCGCCGACGTACCAGCCCGCGAACGTATAACCGTTCTTCGTAGGATCGGCGGGTTTCGCAGCGGTTTCGCCTTCCTTCACTTCCTGCGTTTCAAGCGTTACGCCGTCCGCAACGATCGTCACGTAATGGAATTTCTCTGCGGGAACTTCCTGCTTCGTCCACTTCGCCGTAAGCGTGATATCTCCCGTTACGGGCGCGGTGAAATCGTATGCGGTTTCGCCGTTATACCAACCGCCGAAGATATAACCTTCTTTGACGGGAGCGGCAGGCTCTGCAACCGTTTCGCCGTCGGCGATCTTCAAGGTATTGACTACGCCGTCGTTCTCAAACGTTACCGTATGGTAAACAACGGGTGCGGGATCGCCGCCGCCGATTTCTTCTTCCGTCCACTTCGCATAAACGTTCGTGTCGTTCTTGACCGCGCCGAACGTATAGGCAACCGTGCAAGCCGCATCCTCGAACCAACCCGCAAACACGTAACGCTTATTCGCCGCGTCTGCGTGTTCTTTGGTAGGCGTTGCGGGAACGGCAACCGTTTCGCCGTATTTCACGGTTTCACGGCTCAATTCGCTCGTGCCGTCGTAGAATACGACCGTGTAATCGTTGGCATTCCAGCTTGCGCTGAGCGTGAAGCTCTCGCTCACGTTGCTCTCGAAGTCGTACGCTACGCCGTCTTTCGTCCACGCGCTGAGCGTATGACCTTCTTTCACGAGATCCGTAGGCGCGCTGACTTTGCCGCCTTCGACGACCGTAACGACTTTCACCGCTACGCCGTCCACTTCAAACGTGACGTAATAAGTATCCTTTTCGGGCTGATCGGGATCGACGGGCGCCTGCGCTTCAAACTTCGCGGTGATCGTAACGTCTGCCGTCACGGGCGCGTTGAAGTCGTATTCGTCGTCGCCGACGTACCAACCCTTAAATACATAACCCTCTTTCTCGGGAGCGGCAGGCATTTCCACCGTCTTGCCCGATTCCACCGTCTTAACCGTCGTCTCGCCGTCCACGTCGAACGTGACCTTATGATATACGACGGGCACAGGGGGTTCGGGTTCCGTGCTGTTTTCGATCCACTTCGCATAGACCGTCGTGCCGTTTGCGGTGACTGCGCCGAACGCATATTCGCTCGTGCAAGCCGCTTCGTTATACCAGCCGCCGAACGTGTAGCCTTCTCTTTCGGGTGCTTCGGGCGCGACTGCCGCGTCGCCGTGCTTCACGGTGACTTGCGTTGCCGTCGATCCCTCGTAATTCCAATCGAACGTAACCGTATATTCGTTACGCGTCCAGCTTGCGCTGAGCGTGAAGCTTGCGCTCACTTCGCTGTCGAAGTCGTACGCTACGCCGTCTTTCGTCCACGCGCTGAGCGTGTAGCCGTCTTTCGTAAGCGTCGGCGCGCTGACTTTGCCGTTCGCTTCCACCGTTTCAACCTTAACGGTTACGCCGTCTACCGCGAAGGTTACGACGAATTTTTCGGGCTGAGGATCGGTGCCGCCGACTTCGTTCCACTGCGCCACAAGCGTGATATCGCCCGTTACCGCTGCGAAATCATATGCGCCGCCGTCCTTCACATTCCAGCCTGCGAACACGAAACCGTCTTTGCTCACCGTAGGAGGCGTAACGATGTCGCCGTGTTTCACGGTCTGCGTAGCATTGCCGTCGACAAGCACGCCGCCGTCAAGCTCAAACGTGACCGTGTAGGTTTTCACGTTCCACTTCGCGGTAAGCGTGATATTTTCGGTGACGGGCGTCGAGAAATCGTATGCCGCCGCGCCGAGATACCAACCGCCGAACGTGTAGCCTTCTCTTTCGGGGGTCGCGGGAGCGGTTACGATGCCGCCGTGCCGCACGGTCTTGGTTGCACTCTCGCCTTCGGCAAGCGCGCCGCCGTTCGCATCGAACGTGACCGTCACTTCGATCGCCGTCCACTTCGCATAGAGGTTGAGATCAGCCGTTACTTCGCTGTTGAAATCGTACAGCTTGCCATCGGCGGTATACCAACCGTCGAACGTATAGCCTTCTCTTTCTGCCGCCGCGGGAGCGACCTTGTTGCCGTAACGAACCGTTACGGGAGCGATCTGCGCCGCGCCCTCGTAATTGAGCGAGAACGTAACCGTATAGGTGATCGCCGTCCACTTCGCGTACAGCGTGATATCCTTCGTAACGGGCGTATTAAAGCTGTAAGCCTTGCCGTCCGCCGTCGTCCAGCCGCTGAACGTGTAGCCCTCGCGCGAGGGATTGGTTTCGGGTGCGTTGACCGTTGCGCCGTGGTTTACGGTAAACGAATCGTAGCTGCCCGTACCGCCGTTCGCGTCGAACGAAACGGTGTATTTATTGATCGTCCATTTCGCGTACAGCGTGTAGTTTTGTTTGATCTGCGTCGTGAAGTCGAACGCTTTGCCGTCTGCCGTCGTCCAACCGCCGAAGGTGTAGCCCTCTTTGGTCGGGTTCTCGGTAAGCATGATCGTCGCGCCGTGCGCAACCTGGCTTTCCTTGACGTCTTCGCCGTTCACGAACGATACGGTGTAGAAAATCTGATCCCAAACGGCGTAAACCGTTACGTTTTCCGTCACCGCGCCGAACGCGTACTGCGTGCCTTCCGCACCGTCTTTCGTCGTGTACCAACCGCGGAAGGTATAGCCTTCTCTTGCGGGATCGGCAGGCTTCTGCGCGCTGCTGCCCGCTACGACCGCCTGCGACGTGATTTCCGCGCCGATATAGTTGAGATCGACGGTCACGTAGTAAACGCTTTCATCGGGTGCGCCTGCATCGACCTTCGTCCACTTCGCGTACAGCGTAATGTTGTGCGTTACGACGCCGAAGGTGTAAGGATTGTTGAATTCCGCATCCGTGTACCAACCGTCGAAACGGTAGCCTTCTCTCTGCGCAAGCGTCGGCACGGTTGCGTGCTCGCCTTCGAGAATAGGCTGCGTGGGCACCGTAATGCCGTCCGCATTGGTCACGAACGAAACGTAATAGGTCGGTTTCTCGTCTTTCGACCACTTCGCATAGACAAGCGCGTCTTCGTACACTTCGTCGAAGGTGTACGGGCGTCCGTCCGCATAGAACCAGCCGCCGAACACGTAACCTTCGCCGGGAGCCACGGGAGCGGAGGTAACGGTCGTTACCTTCTTGCCGTAATCAACGGTAACCGTCTGGAATACGTTTCCGCCCACGTAGGTGTAGAACGTAACCGTGAACGTTTTGATCTTCCAAACCGCCGTAAGCGTGATCGCGGTGTCTTCTTCTTTCACCGTCGCTCTGTCGGAATCGAAGTCGAGCAGAACGCCGTCTCTCTGCCATTCGACGAAGGTATAGCCTTCTCTCGTGGGATCGGCGGGTTTCGGAATCTTCGCGCCGACTTCGAGCGCAACGCTCGTCATCTCGCATACGCCGCCGTTCGCGTCGTAGGTCACGACGATTCTTCTCGCCTCGCGCCAATGCGCGGTAAGCGTGATATCTTCCGTTACGGGCGTCGTGAAATCGTATGCCGTGGTGCCGTTATACCAACCGTTGAACACAAAACCGATCTTGGTCGGAGCGGCAGGCTCTGCAACCATTGCGCCCGCTTTCACGGAAACGGGATTCTCCACACCGTTCGCAAACGAACCGCCGTCGGTGTTGAACGTTACGAGATAGTAGGTTTCCACGATCTGCGACCACTTCGCTTCGACCGTGATATCGCCCGTGATCGGCGCGTTAAAGTTGAACGCCGCGCCGTCTACGAACCAGCCCGCAAACACAAATCCGGCTTTTTCGGGAGCGGGAACTTCTGCAACCTTGCCGTTTTCTTCCACGGTAAACGACTTATAAAGCTCGCCGTCTACGAAGAAGGAAACAAGATAGGTCTTGGGAGCAGGCGTTTCGCCGCCTTCGTCGATCTTCGTCCACTTCGCGTAAACCGTAATGTCTGCCGTCACTGCGCCGAACGTATAAGCCGTCGTGCAGGCAGCCTCTTTATACCAGCCGCCGAAGTTGTAGCCTTCGCGGACGGGGGTCTGCATGCCGGCGCTTGCGCCGTTTGCAACCTTCACCGTAAGAGGTGCAGGCTCTTCCGTTTCGGGATCGGCGCCGTAGTTGTAGTTAAACGTAACGGTGAATTCGTCCTTGACCCACTTCGCGTATACGGTCGTATCCTGCGTGATCGGCGCATCGAAGTCGAACGTGTCGCCGTCGTTGCAATCCGCGGTGTTGTACCAACCGCCGAAGATATAACCTTCGAGCGTCGTCGCGCCGTCTGCGGGACGGGCAACCGTCGTGTTTTCTTCAACGCGCACGCTGTTGATCGGCGTACCCGCGCCCGTGTGGAACGTAACCGCATAGTACGTGATCGCCTCGTAGCTGCCTTCGAGCGTAACGTCGCCCGTCACGGTGAGAACCGCGCCTTCCGCGATCTTTTCGCCGTTCAGATACCAACCGTCGAAACGGTAACCTTCTTTCTCCTCCGCCGCGGGAAGGGTCGCTTTTCCGACGCTTTCCTTCACGGGGATCGTGTTATAGACCTCGCCGTCCACCATCAGCGTGACGTAATAAGTCGCGTCGGGCGCAGGCAATTCTTCGCCGAGCTTCGTCCACTTCGCCGTAAGGGTCATATCTGCCGTTACGGGCGTCGTGAAGTCGTATTCGTTCTCGCCGAGGTACCAACCCTCGAACTTATAACCGTCTTTCACGGGAGCGACCGGCTCTTTCGCCTGCTCTCCCTTGATCACGATCTGCGTGGCGGTTTCTTCGCCGTTTTCAAACGTTACGGTGACGTATTCGACGACGGGATCGGGTTCTACGCCGCCTTCCACCGTCTTTTCTTCCCAACGCGCCGTAAGCGTAAGGTTTGCTTTTACTTCTTCGTTGAAATCGTAAAGCGTTTCGCCGTTATACCAACCCGCGAACACATAACGCTGATTTGCTTCGGTGTGCGCTTTGGTAGGCGTTGCGGGAACGGTGACTTTTTCGCCGTGTTTCACGATCTGTTCGGCAACGTCCGAACCGCCGTCCGTATTAAACGTAACCGTGTATTCGATCGCCTCGAACTTCGCCGTCAGCGTGATGCTTGCGGTGACGTTCGTGTTTTCAACGTCGAACAGAACGTCGGCATCCGTGTACCAACCGAGGAAGGTATAGCCTTCTTTTTCGGCTGCGGGCGCGGTCGCCTTCGTATCCTTTTCGATCTTCTGCGACGATACCGTCCCGTCAACGACGAACGTAACGTATACGTAGTCTACCGAGGGATCGGGCGTATCGCCGCCGAGCTTCGTCCACTTCGCCGTCAGCGTGATATCTGCCGTTACGGGCGCGGTGAAGTCGTATTCGCTATCGCCGACGTACCAACCGTCGAAGATATAACCCTCTTTTTCGGGCGCGGCAGGCATTTCCACCGTCTTGCCCGATTCCACCGTCTTAACCGTCGTTTCGCCGTCCACGTCGAACGTGACCTTATGATATACGACGGGCACAGGGGGTTCGGGTTCCGTGCTGTTTTCGATCCACTTCGCATAGACCGTCGTGCCGTTTGCGGTGACTGCGCCGAACGCATATTCGCTCGTGCAAGCCGCTTCGTTATACCAGCCGCCGAACGTGTAGCCTTCTCTTTCGGGTGCTTCGGGCGCGACTGCCGCGTCGCCGTGCTTCACGGTGACTTGCGTTGCCGTCGATCCCTCGTAATTCCAATCGAACGTAACCGTGTACTCGTTGCGCGTCCAACGGGCTTCGAGCGTGAGGTTGCTTTTTTCAACCTTTTCGGTAGCGAAATCGAAGGGTTCGGTTTCGTTCTCGCGGAACCAGCCTGCGAACGTGTAACCGTCTTCGCGCGTCGGGTCGGTCGGCTTCGTCACCGTGCCGTCCGCCGTGATTTCGTCCACGGCGTAATTCGTGCCGCGGTCGACAAACGTTACGTAATAAAGCACCTGTTCGCCGTCTGCCGTCCACTTCGCGTATACGGTCGTATCGCCGTAAACCGCGTCGAACGCATATTTCGTCGTAAAGCTATCTTCTTTATACCAACCTTCAAACGCAAAACCGTCTTTGGTCGGAGCGGCGGGAACAGTCGCCGATTTGCCGTGTTCCACCGTTTGAGCCGCGACTTCCGTACCGCCGTCCACGTCGAACGTGACGGTGTAAGTCTTGACGACCCACTTCGCATAAACCGCAACATCGCCTGCAACGGGTTTCGAGAAATCGAATTCCTCTTCGCCGACGTACCAGCCTGCGAACGTGTAGCCTTCTCTTTCCGCCACGGGAGCGGTTGCAAATCCGCCGAACGCCACGGTCTGCGTCGCCAACGTTTCATCGGCAAGCGTGCCGCCGTTTGCGTTAAACGTAACCGTATATTCGTTGACGTTCCACTTCGCGGTAAGGGTGATATGATCGGTCACGGCGCCGAAATCGTAAGCCGTGTCGCCCAAATACCAACCGCCGAAGGTGTAACCTGCTCTTTCCGCCACAAGCGCGATCGCCTTCGTACCGTAAGGAACGGTCTGTTCCTGCGTTCTGCCCGTGCCGTCGTTATAATCGAACGTGACCTTCATGGGATTCGGCGTCCAGCTCGCTTTCAGCGTAAGGTTGCTTTCCACCGTTTCCGTACCGAATGCAAATTTGTCTTCGGTGTCGTTCTTGTACCAACCGTCGAAGGTGTGACCGACTTTGTTATCGATCGAAGGCTCTTCAACCGTCGAACCCTTTTCAACCGATACGACGCTGTGCACCGCACCGTCAAGCAGATACGTGACGTAAACGGTTTCTTTCGCGTCGGGCTGAGCGGATTTCTCGATCCACTTCGCATACGCCGTCGCGTTCTGCGTCACCGCGCCGAACGTGTATTCGCTCATGCAAGCCGCCTCGTTATACCAGCCGCCGAACACCCAGCTTTCGCCGCGACTCGGAACGACGGGAGCGGTTGCGATTTCATTTTCGTTGACCGCTACGACCGTTTTGAGATCGTCGTACTGCCAATCGAACGTGACGTAGTAGATCGCGGGATCCTGAGGATTGACGGGCGACCACTTCGCATACACGTCGAGATCCGCCGTTACTGCGCCGAAGTCATATTCGCCGCCGTTCGCCGTGTACCAACCGACAAAGATATAACCCGTCTTGATGGGCGCGGAGTTAACGGTCGCCGTGCCGCCGTAAGGGATATTTTCGCAGACTTCGTGCACGGTCTGCGTTTCCGCATCCGCATAGAAGGTTACCGTAAAGGTTTCCGCGATCCACTTCGCGTGGAGCGTGAGCTGACCCGTTACGACTGCGTTGAAGTCGTAAGCCACGGTAAGATCGGCATCGACGTACCAACCGTCGAACGTGTAGTGTGCTCTCGTCGGATCGGCGGGCTTCGTAAGCTTTCCGCCTTCCGCAACGGTTACGGGTGCAACCGTGCTCGCGCCTTCGCCCGTGACGAACTGCACGGTGAAATGCGCTTTTTCTTTCCACTGCGCCACAAGCGTAATGGATTCGTTCACTTCGGAATCGAAGTTATATTCTTCGCTGCCGAGATTCCAGCCGAGGAAGGTGTAGCCTTCTTTGGTGGGATCGGCGGGTCTTGCGACCTTGCCGCCTTTTACGACCGCGACCGATGCGATCGGGCTGCCGCCCGCCGTATCGAACGTGACGACGACTTCTTCCGCCGCGACCTGCGTCCATCTTGCATAAACCGCGGTATCCGCATAAACGGGTCCGAAATCGTACTCGGTGCACAGGTAATAATCCACCGTATCATCGTCGTTGACGATTCTTTCGATATACTGTCCTGCTCCGGGAACGGTGTCTCTCGTCGCAAGCTCTCTCGTATACCAACCGCCGAACACATAGCCGTCTCTTACGGGCGCCGTGGGAACGGTCGGCTTCTGCGCGATCTTCACCTGCTGCGTAATGATTGCGTTCACTCCGTCCGTAAACGTAACGTTGAACGTCATTTCCGTAACGGGCGTCCACTTCGCGTATACCGTGATATCGCTCATCACGTTCGCGCCGAAATCATAAGGATTCGTGCAAGCCGCGTCCTGATACCAGCCGTCGAAGGTGAAGCCTGCGCGGACGGGCGTCGTAGGAGGCGCAACCGGCGTTTCTTTCTTGACCGCAACGGGATCGAGACGGGAAGCGCCCGTGTAGTTCAAATCAAACGTGACGTAATATACGTCGGTGGGTTCGGGTTCAACCGACGACCACTTCGCGTATACGGTGTGCGCGCCGCTCACCGCGCCGAATTCATAGGGAATCAGGCATTCGGAATCGGCAAACCAGCCCTCGAACTTATACTGGTCGCGGGTAGGCGTCTGCGGTCTGACCGCGTTCTTGCCGCCTTCCACTTCCTGCGTGATCGTGGTGATTTCTTCGCCGTCGGCATCGAGACCGAAGTGACCGCCGTGCGCGTTGAACGTGACCGTGAAGTATTCGGGCGTGACGATAATAGAAGTCCACTTCGCATACACGTCGAGATTTCTTGTTACTTCGTCGAATTCATATTTGACTTCGTTGCCCTGCGCGTCGAGAATATACCAATACTCGAAGAGATAACCGTCTTTGGAAGGCGTTGCAGGGACTTCGGGCTTCGTTCCGATCGGCACCGTGACCACAAGGTCGGCGTCGCCGTTGTTGGGCTTGAAGGTAACGACTGCCGAGCTAAGCTTCCAACCTGCGTAAAGCGTGAGGTTCTCTCTAACGCCCTGCGAGAAGTCGTATTTGCCGCTTTCGTTAAGCGTTGCGGCTGCGTCGTCGCTGACGTACCAGCCCATGAAGGTGTAACCCTCTTTCACGGGATCGTCGGGCGCGAACGCCTGATTACCCTGAATAACCGTCTGCTGACCGCTGATAACCGTGCCGCCTCTCGAATAGAAGGTAACGGTGAATGTGTTTTGCGCGTTCGCGATCCATCTTACGCGAACGGTAAGCGTTTCGGTTTCTGCGTGCGTTGCACCCCAGAATTCGTAATACTTGCCGCCTGCTTCATAGTACTCGGAAAGAGGCGTATTGTAATCGAAGAAGTGCCAGTATTCGTCGCCCTTCATGATGTACCAACCGCCGAACACATTAGCATCGTTGGTAGGCGTCTGAGGCATGATAACCTTTTCGCCACCCAATGCCGAGGTCTTATAAAGACCGTCCGTAAAGTCGGGGCTAATACCGCCGTTCGCATGGAAGGTAATGCCGTAAGATTTTTGTTTAAAACGCGCATAAAGCGTCGTGTTGCCCGTGATCGGCGTGTTGAAATCGAATTCCGTGCCGCCGACGGCGTCCGTATACCAACCGAGGAATCTATAACCCGTCTTTTCGGGAACAGCCGGCTCGGTTGCCTTGCTGCCGTGTTTCACGGTTTGCGATTCGATCTCGACAATGCCGCCCGTCTTGAACGAAACGGTATAGTCGTTCAGCTCGAACTTCGCGTAGATCGTAAGATCGCCGAGCACGACTCTGCTGAAATCGTACTCCTCGTCGTCCGCCGTGTACCAGCCCACGAACGTATAACCGGGCTTGGAAGGCGTTGCGGGGCGTTCAAGGCGTTCGCCGAATTTCACGTCGATTACCGTTTCTTCTTCGTCAACGCTGATAATGATCGTGGCGTGATAGGTGTCGATCATCCACAGCGCGTGGAGTACGACGCCCGTCTGCACGTCTTTTTCGGTGATTTCCGCCGCAAAGTCGTATTTGATGGGATCGCCCTTATCGTCTACGTCTCTGTACCAGTAAATGAACGTGTAGCCTTCTCTCGTAGGAGGATTGGGCGCGCTGATCGTATCGCCCACGGCAACCGCCTGACCGATGATAACGCTGCCGCCTGCCGTATCGAACGTGACCGCGGCATAGCCTTCGGGAAGCTCCGTCCACATCGCAACAAGCTCGATATTCGTAAGCACGGGGCCGAAGTCGTAACGGCTGCCGATCGTACCGTCCGCCGCTTTCACGTTCCAGCCCGCGAACACATAACCGGGACGGATCGGGGTTTCGGGAACGGCTGCGCTCGTGCCTTCGTGTACTTCCTGCGTGAACGCGGCGGGAGCGCCTTCATAGCCGTACGAGAACGTGACGTTGCGCATGATCTTGTTCCATCTTGCGTAAAGCGTGATGTTGCCCGTCACGAGCGTGTTGAAGTTATAAGGCTGCGTGCCTTCGGGATCGGTGCACCAAATATCGAACGTGTAGTGCTCCTTCACCGGATTGACGGGTTTTTCCACCGTCGAATAGTATTCGTACGTTTCCTTTTCGGGAACGGTGCCGTTCTGCGCGTCGAACGTTACCGTATACATGTTCTTATCGAACTTCGCATACAGCACGAAGTCATTCTTTACGCCGAGCGAGAAGCTGTAAAGCTCCGTAAATTCAAGCGACGTATACCAACCCTTGAAGGTATGACCTGCCTTCTGCGGCTCGGTAGGCTGCGCCACAGGACGGTTATATTCCACCTCGACCACCGTACGGGTACCGTCGGCGTCGAACGTGACGTTGTACTTATTGATGACCCACTTCGCATAGAGCGTGAAGTTGGTCGAAATCAGCTGTTTGATCGGGGTTTTGAAGTTGAACGCCGTGGTCATCGCGTTGTCGATAAACCAACCGCCGAAGGTATACCCCTCTCTCTTCATGTTTTCAGGCTCGACGATCGACTGATCCTCGGCAAGTTCGTTTTCTTCGTAGGTCTGACCTTCGACCGAAGGACCGCCGTTGGATTCAAACGTGATAACGTACTTTTTCGCCTTTCTCCACCAAGCATAGAGCGTGACTTTTCTTTCCGAATTAACAAGCTCGCCGTTTACGATCGTATTGAAATCGAAGGGATTCGTCAGTTCCGTATTGGTCGTAATGTTTTCCGTATTGGGGTTACGCGACCAGCCGAGGAAGATGTAGTCTCCAAGTTTGGGAGCCGTAGGCGTGGTGATCGTTTCACCGAAGTTTACGGTGAACTCTCTTTCTGTAGGATCACCGGTCGTGCCTATGTTGTTCTGATAGTTGAAGATAACGGTCGCCGTCATGATCTTAAAGCCCGCGTAGAGGGTAAGATCGCTCTTAACAGCCGTCGACGGATCGAATTTCTGCGTGCAGGCTTCGTCGGTATACCAACCCGTGAAGTCGTAGTATTCTCTCGTCAAATTATTGGGCAGATCGGGAACCGTGCTGCCGTACGCAACGGTTTTGGCAGGGATATTCCCTTCCACAGCGCCGTTCATGACGAAGCTCACGGTGTAAGTGATCTGTTCGTACTTCGCGTAAACGTGCACGTCGTTCGCAGGCATTTTGTAAGTCGAGAACGAGAACTTCTGCGTGCAAGCCGCATCGGCAAACCAGCCGACGAACACATAGCCTTCGTGTTCGCTTTCTGCAGGCTGAAGCACCGTTCCGTTATAATCGACCTTAATATCGCTCGTTTTAACGGGCGCTTGCGCAGGCGCATTGTAAGGGAACTTCACGTCGTTGAAGTTCATGACGTACTGATGGATCGTCCATTTTGCGATAACCGTAATGTTATCGGTTACGGGCGAGCTTACATTGTCCGTGAAGAAGGGCGTGAGGAATCTTTCGTCGACAAACCAGCCGCCGAAATCATAACCCGTTTTCGTGGGTTCGCCGCCCGCAAGCGTGATCGCTTTGTTGAAGCCGAGCGTTACCGAACTGTCTTTCGTATCAAAATTGACCGCAGTTCCGTCAACGGTGAACGAATAGGTGCCGTGCGTACCGCCGTTCACGTCGAAGCGGACGGAAACGGATTCCACGTCCCACTTGGCATACAGCTGCAAATCGCCCGTAACAGCCAAATTGAAGTTATATTCGTTCGTGCATTCGGGTTCGGTATACCAGCCGCCGAACACAAATCCCGCCTTGGAAGGCGCTGCGGGAACGGTTACGACGCCGCCCGCTTTCACGTACTGACCGACAACCGTGCTGCCGCCCTGCGAATGGAAGGTAACGACGAACGGCGTTTCTTCGTCGCCGCCGTCCGAAATCTTCGTCCAGTGCGCGACAAGCTTCACGTCTTCGGTCACGACGAGATCGGCAAGATTGACTTGCGTATCGCCGTTATACCAACCCGCGAAGGTATAACCTTCTTTGGTCGGATCGGAATAATCATCGAGATTAAGTTTTTCGTTTTCCTTAACAAGCTGCGTTTGTACTTCCGTACCGCCGTCGGAATCGAAGGTAACGTAATAACGCGCGACTTCCGTGCCGCCGCTCACCGCCCAGTGCGCGTAAACGGTAATGGGCGCGGTAACGGGACCGAAGGTATAAGCCACCGACTTATTCGTGTGAACCTTTTCTCTGTACCAACCGAGGAAGACGTAACCATCTCTCGAAGGCGTTGCGGGAACTTCCGCCGTGCTGCCGTATGCAACCGACTGTCTCGTTATCGCGGGCGCGCCCTCGTAGTTGAGATCGAAGGATACCGAATACATCGTAACGTTCCATTCGGCATAAACGTTGGTGTTCTTCGTAATCGGCTTGCTGAAATCGAACTCCGTTTCACATTCGGCGTCCGCATACCAACCGTTGAAGTTGTAACCCGTTTTAACGGGATTTTCGGGTCTGACGGCAAGCTTACCCTCTTCCACTTCCTGCGAAATGATCGTTTCGCCGTCGGAAAGGAAGGCAACGTAATAAACCGTTTTGCTCTCTTCTTTGGTCCACTTCGCATAGAGCGTCATGTCGATACCGACTTCGTTTGCAAAGTCGAATTCGGTCACGAACGTGCTCTCGATATACCAACCGCCGAAGATATAACCCTCTTTCACGTTCAAGCGGGGTTCTACCGCTCTTTCGCCGACCTTAACGGTCTGCACGTCGATGGTTTCGCCGTCGGAAACAAAGGTGATCGTAACCGTTCTGTCGTCCTCGTCGATCGCCGTCCAATTTGCGTACAGCGTGATATCGCCCGTGAGCACGGTTGCAAAATCGAATTTATTCGTCAGCGCTTCGTCGGTATACCAACCTTCAAATTCATAACCGCCCTTCGTGGGAGCTGTCGGCACGGTTGCCGTGCCGCCCGCGCGCACTTCCTGCATGGCGACGCGCGTACCGCCGTTGGAGTTGAACGTAACGGTGTACACGGTCGGCGCGGGATCGGGCTCCTCGTTGGAGATCCAACGCGCATAGAGCGTCATGTTGTTCTTGATGATCGTCGAGAAGTCGAAACGGCTGTAAAGATAGGTCACGCCGTCGACGACTTTTATGTACTGATTTTCCGCGTCGGTTACTTCCGTGCCCTCAGCCACCGCTTCGCGCGTGAACCAACCGCCGAACGTGTGGTCGGGATTGCTCATCGAGGGCGCGCTGACCGTCTGTCCGTAACGCACCGAACGTTTTACAACACCCGTAGGCGCGCCGTCGGGGTTGAATTCCACCGCATAGTAGGAAATCGACCAAAGCGCATAGAGGTTGAAGTTCTTCGTAACAGGCTTGGTGAAGTCGTAAGCCGTGGTGCACTTGGAGTTCGTGAACCAGCCCTTGAACGTATAGCCCTCTCTCGTGGGAGTCGAGCCGAGGTTGAGCGTCGTGCCGCTTGCCGCTTGCACTTTCGGTTTGCCCGCCAGCTCCTCGCCGTCGATCATGATCGAACCGCCGTTCAGATTGAGCGTTACATTATAATAAATGGTGTTCCACTTCGCGTAGAGCGTCACGTTGGACGTGATCGGCGTTGCAAACGCAAACGGCTGATTGTATTCGGCATCGGTATACCAACCGCCGAACACCGCGCCCGCCTGCGTGGGAGCCGTGGAAGGCGCCGTAGCCGTTTCGCCGCTCTTCACCGTCTGTGTCGGGAACGAACCCGAACCGCCGACCGTATCGAAGGTCACGGTATACGTGCGCTCCGTCCAGTGCGCCGTGATAACAATATCCTCGGTGCCTGCGACGAACGTATCGAAGTTGAATTCACTGCCCGACTGATCGAACCAGCCCGCAAAGACGAAGTGCTCTTTGGAAGGATCGATTTCGGGACGCGTTACTTTTTCGCCCTGTTTCACCGTTTGACCGTGAACGACGCTGCCGCCGTCCGTTTCAAACGTAACGGTGATATATTTGTCTTCCGTTTCGCCGCCCGTGGGATTCTGCGTATAGTAAGCGTACAGCGTGAAATCGCGCGTAACGGGGGTCGTGAAGTCGTATTCTCTGTAGAACGTCGCATCGGTGTACCAGCCCATGAACGTGTAACCGTTCTTAATGGGCGCGGTCGGCACGGGAACGGTGCTGCCGTGGCGCACGTTGCGCGAAGGAATCACGTTGGAAGAACCGTTCGATTCAAACGTTACCGTGTAGTATGCAGGCGACCACAGAGCGTAAATCTTCGTGTTGGAAGTGATCGCTTTGTTGAAGTCGAAAGGCGTCGTGCAGTTCTTGTTCGCAAACCAGCCTTTGAAGATATAACCCGTCTTGGTGGGCGTATCCGGCTCGACGACCTTTCCGCCCTCGACGACGGACTGCCCGTTCACCACGCTGCCGCCGTTCGTTTCAAACGTGACGGAATAGGTGTTCGCAGGGTTCGCCGTCCATTTTGCGTAGACGTAGGTATCCGAAGTCACTTCGCCGAACGTGTACTTCGTCGCGTACGAGCTGCTCGTATACCAGCCGCCGAACGTGTAGCCGTAAGGGCATGCGCTGTCGGCGCCCTTTTCGGGAGTTGCGGGTACGGACGCCGCATTGCCCGAATAAACCGTTTGCGTATTGCAAGTCGCGCCGTCGTTGATGAACGTAACGGTGTACTTAATGCGCTCCCACTTCGCGTAGAGCGTGAAATTGCTCAGCACGTTTTTCGTGCCGTCGTATTTCTGCGTCAGCGCGCTGTCGGTATACCACCCCTCGAAAAAGTAGTGCGTGCGCACGGGAACACCGGGCGTTTCCGACCACTGCGTTTCGTACTGCCACGTATCTTGAAGCAGCGTATCGTATTCCACGCGGCTGTCGCTGAGCGCGCTGCCGCCGTTCACCACGTATTTAACGGTGAACAACTGCTTCGTATAAAGAGGATAGAGCGTCGCGTTCGTGATCGCGGAAGAACCGAAGTTGAAACGGTCGCGCGTGCCCGTGTAACACCATGCCAGGAAGGTGAAGCCCGTCTTTTCGGGCGCAACGGGTTCGATAAGCCCGCCGCCGAGCACCGTGCCCATCGTTTCGCCGTAAGGCACGCTCACAACGCCGTTGTTGCCGATTGACGTGATCGGCTTGCTGCTGCCGTCTTCCTCAACGAACGTTACGTTGTAAATCTTCGGCTGATACAACGCGTAAACCGTCATGTTTTTCGTGATCGGCGTATCGAACGAGAACGGCACGGTAAGCGCGCTGTCTTGATAGTATGCGGCTTTGCCGCCGATGATCTGAATGTCGTAACCCGTCACCTCGCGCGAAGGCTCGATCGCCATATCGCTCCAGTTGACGCGCTGCGTCGTTCTGCCGATCTGACGGTACTGCCCCGTCGTGCCGTAAACGGGCGCATAGCGCTCTACGGCAACCGTATAAACGTTGATATCCCAGCCCGCATAGAGATAGAACGAGCTGTTGACCGCGGTGCCGAAACGGTATTCGTTCGTCAGCTGCGGGTCGGTATACCATTTACGGAAGGTATAGCCCTCTTTTTCGGGCACGTCGATATCTTTCATCGAAAGCGACTTACCCGCCTGAACCGCACGCGTTCTCGTGATTGGTTTGCCCTCGCTGTCTTGCGCGTTCCAAATCAAATTGATAACGTATTCCACGCTCGGTTTGCCGTTCGTCATGATCACGTTGATCGTCGAATACGTGCCGTCGGGGTTTTTCGTGGTGATCGTCTGCGTTTTGTTGTTGTTTACGTCAACTTCGCCGTTCGTGCCCATCGTCGTGGACGAGTCCGTCGAAGTCGAAGTGTTGCCGCCTTTGCCGTCCGATGCGCTCGAATCGCCCTTCACGGTGGAAGTAACGCCGCTCGAAGAGGTTTCCGTCGACTGCGTGTGCTCGATTTTACCCGTTTCGTTGCCGTCCTCGTCCTTCGTGACCGCGGAGGTTTCAATCGTGGTATTACCGTTTTCGTCTTTCTTCGTTTCCTGCTTGATCTCCGCGCCATCGGTAATCGTCTGCGTTTCGCCGTTGGGCAGATAGATGTTGCTTTCCGTGCCGTTGTTAAGCGTGTTGCCCGTCACCTTCGCCGCAACCGTCTTTTTGAAAAGGATCTTATCCGACGAAGCAAGGTAAACGCCGCCGCCCGCGTCGCGCGCGGTGTTGTTGAGGATCGAGCCGCCTTGCATATCGAACGTACCGAGTTTCACGTAAACACCGCCGCCGTACGTGGCGCTGTTGCCCGTGATCGTACCGCCCGTCATGGTGAACGTACAATCATTTAACACCAAAACACCGCCGCCCATCGCGCTCGTATTTCCCGAAATTTCACCGCCCGACATGTTGAATACACCCGATTTAACCAACACGCCGCCGCCGAAACCCGTTCCGTTATCGCTGCAACCTGTAATTTTACCGCCCATCATGGTGAACGTACCGCCGTTAACGGAAACGCCGCCTGCATAGCCGGTATTTGACCAATTCGCCGCGTTTTTACCGCCCGTGAGCGTACCGCCGTATAACGTAAAGTTACCGATCGCTTCGATAATGCCCGCATTGCCGCCCACGATTTTGCCGTTTTCGCCGTCGGCAAAAATGTTCAGCGAGGTATTGGCATTTGCTCCGAATACGACCGAATTATTGCCCGTATAAGTCAGCGTATAATTATTCAAACAGAAATTGACCGTACCGGAAGAAACTTTCAATGTTTTCGGAATGCTTAAATTGCCCGTCAAATGGTATGTGCCTGCAGGCAGCGAAACGTCACCCGCACCGCCCGTCGTCCATCCGTTATCGGCTGCGAATTTATTGAAATCCGTTGATTGTGCGTGATTGCCAGGGAAGTACTGATCGTGAATGCCCGAGCCGAACTCCCAGTAAACTTCACCCGCATCGCCGTAAAGCCCTGCCGTATCGATCGTAGCCGTGGCGATATTGCCGTCCGCCTTGATATGGTTGGAAACGGCTGTTTTCGATTTTTTGAACCCTTTCGTGAACGACGCAAACGAGTTGCTCGACATCGGGTAAAGCCATACAATACCGCCGAACGTTTCGGTCATGAAATTGATCACGCCGAACGCGTTGAGGTAGATGTTATTGGGGCTGCCTTTTGCTGTGTTGTTCTGCACCTTTACGTCGCCGCGGATATTCAAATGAATGGCATTTGCCGCTGCTTCATTATAGGCGTGCATGTAGATACCGGCGCCTTCAAGTCCCGAGGTATTGCCTGAAATTTCACCGCCGTGCAGATTGACGGTTGCGCCGTTACTTTCCATATAAATACCGCCGCCGCGCCCCGAGGAAGCGCCCGCCGCATTATTCGTGATCTTACCGCCGTACATGTTGAACGTAGCGCCGTTGTAAACGTAAACACCGACTGCGCTCAGATCGCCGCGCACATTTTTAATGTTCGTGATTTCACCGCCGTACATGTTACAGACTGCAGTCGCACCGTTGACTGTCACTCCTCTGACGCGCACTTGATTGCTACTTGCCGTATAATTGCCGATTTTAACCCCGTCGTAAATATTCAGCGTGCCGTTGCTGATACCAATCGCCTGGTATGTCCACGTCTCAGTTTTATAAGGTAGCATCGTTTTGTACGTGTAATTACCGCCCAACAGATTGACGACGCCACTCGAATTAATGAGAGCCACCGACGAAGTATTGTCTATTGCGGTAAGCGTACCGGAATGATCGGCGCTACAGTCGCAAATCGTAAGACTCGAGAGTGACTGCGGCGAGAACATCGGGTGTTTCTTATTACCCGTTCTGTTTTGCGTGACCGTATGCCCGTTCAAACACACGACAACTTCGGAGTTAATTTCCATAGCAAACCAACCCGAAATGTCTGCCGTTAAGTAATAAACGCCGCCCGCATTCATTGAACCGGAAAATTCACTACCAGTCGAAATCGGCGTTGCGTTGGCATGGTTTTTAGTAAAGAACGCATCGTGGCTCATGGTCGTGCCGTAGGCGCTGAGCACCGTCAGTTCGCCTGCCGCCGTTGTACCGATCGAATACTTCGGAATGCTTTCCGTTGCCGGATCGGCAATATAGAACGTACCCGTATGGATTTTTTTACCCTGTGCGTTCTTGCCGAAATTATACCCTTCCGAAAGGGCGTTGCCGTGTTGCTGTGCCACCAACGCCACCCTGCCCGTAAAAGGGAAGGCATCGCTGAATTTTAACAGCATACCGCTCAGGTTGATATCCTGATACTGATGCCTTTTGTAAATGCTATCTGTTACAACGTTGTTTTCACCCGTGAAATTACCGCCGATTTCAAGGTATTTTGTACCCACGCTGTTGCTCGCCATAATTGCCGCATGGCGCATGGGTATGTTATCTTTCAGCATGCCGCCGAGCAAAGCAAGCCGCTTCATGTTCTCGAAGTGTATACTCGAATACCAGCTACAAGTAGCTCTTGTATCGTAGTTGCCCGAAATCTCGCCACCGTACATAACAAACGTTGCTTTGCGCATTAGCAAAGCATAACCTTCTGTACCGATATTATTGGAAATTTTTCCACCGTACATTGTAACTACAGTGTTGTCCATGGCGCGAATACCGCCGCCGTAAATACGGAACTGTTGATTATATGCCGCAGCCGTCGGAGTGCCCGATTTCAGATTTGAAATTTCGCCGTTATAAAGATTAAACTCGGCGGAATTTTCCAAAAAAAGGTTTCCGTTTGACCAGAAATACTCAGACACCAAGTGTGCCATACCCCGACCTCTGCCGTAGCGAACCGTATTATCGGTGATCGCCCCGCCGAACATGTTGAAAATCGCCCCGACGCCGCTTACGTTTACGGGCGTGATACCGAAGTTCGTCAGTTTGCCGCTATACAGGTTGAAGATACCGCCCGCATTCACCTGAACGGCATGGTAGAACCCGCCGTTGCCGTTAATGGACGCCGTACCCGTATACGTGCCGTCGGCTGCCGTCGAACCCTTGCAGTCGTAAAGGCTGAACACGCCGCCGTCGTTGATTGTGAACACTGTTGTCGCCGCATTGGACGAATAGCTGCCCAAAACGACGTTTTGCGTGCTTGCCGCCATCGTGATCGTGTGCCCGTTTAAGCAGAGCACCACGTTACCCGAAATCGTAATCGCACGGGTAAGCGTAATATCGCCCGTCAGATAATACGAACCGGTCGAAAGCGTGCCGTTTGCATTGAGCTGCGCCGCCGTGAGCGCGGTAGTATGCTTATGGTTTGCGTTTGCCGTCATGCGGAACTTGATCAAACCGAGCTTGGTGTCGTTCTCGAAATAGTAGCCGCTTGCGTCGACTTTGACGTTCGGAGCAGTCTTCCACTGCGTGGAGATAACCTGCCCGTCGAACGAGGTAACGCCGATTTCGCCTTCCAAATTGCTTTCGAGAGAAAGGCGTGCCGAAGAGGAGTATACGAACACGTTACAAGCCGCATTCGAGGTATTTTTGTTGTTACGTACGGCGAACGCGGAAGACGCGATGAGGTGCGCGTTTGCTCCCAAATAAATACCGCCGCCGCGCGTGTTTGCTTGCGCGCTGTCGCCGCCGATCGTACCGCCCTGCGCGCGGATCGTGGAAGAAACGGCATGAACCGCATAAGCCGTGTAGCCCGCTGCCGCCGTGTTGTTACGGATGTTACCGTTTTCAAAATAAGCGGTAGAGTTGGCGAGCATAATATTGCCGCCGACGGAGCTGGTGTTATTCTGAACAACGCCGCCGTAGAAATTGAGGTGCGCTTTGTTGGTGAGGTACATCGCAGCGCCGCCTCTGCCTGCCTGGTGCACGGTGTGACCCGTGATCCACGAACCGGAGAACAAGCTTACGGTTGCAGCGTTCGCAAAAATGCCGCCGCCGTACCACGTGCCGCCCGCTTCGTCGCCCCAGGTGTTTTCCTGCAAGTAGACGGTGAGAAGGTTGATAACGGAGTTCGTATCGGCATAAATGCCGCCGCCTTCGTAATAAGCGCGGTTGCGTTCGATTCGACCGCCCGAAATGCTAATCGTCGAACCGGCGCCCGCATAAATAGCACCGCCGCGTGCCGAATAGTTACCTGCAATTCTGCCGCCGCCGTTCATGAGGAACGTACCGCCGTTTACGTAAACGCCGCCGCCGAAATACAAAGTATGACCGCAGTTACCCGAAATATTGCCGCCCGTTACGGTCACCGTTGCATTTGCGTAAACGTAAATACCCGTGCCGTTTGGAGCATCAGTTGCCGTGTTGGTTATAATACCGCCCGCCATGAGAGAATTGCCTTCGGCGGGTTTACCCGTATAAGCACCCGTTTCGGTGTTGCCTTCGCCAAACTTCCAAAGGTTGACGCCGGGAATGATTTCCGAAAAATAATGAGGCGTAGTGTAACGGTCGCAGTCTTCAATCGTTAAATCGCCGCCGCCGAGGACGGAAATCGTTGCGCTGCCCGCCGCACCCGAAAGGATATGACCGTTCAAGTCGAGCGTGACGTAGCCCGTAATACGCAGGTTGGTTTTCAGCTGCAAATCCGAAGAAAGATAGTAGCTGCCCTGTTCAAACGTACCGTTATTCGCCTCGACAAGCGCATATGTAAGCTCGGTGTAATCCGTGTGCTCGCCTTTGGCATGCGTATTTTTGTTCGTCGACGCCACAGGCAAATCGATTGCCACGTTATCGGGATCGGGATCGCGGTTTGCCGTGTTGTTCGTGCAGCCCACTGCAAGGCAGCCCGCCAAAACGGCGCACATTACGCACAGCAACGCCGCGCGGAATATGCCGAACACGCCCCGCCCGCGCTTACGCGCAGACGAAACGCTGCCGCGCTCTGTCATGCCGGACGCAGCCGACTTCCTGTCATGTTGAGCACAGTCGTTCACGCCGCTACGCTCTGTCATGCCGGACGCAGTCGACTTCC
>CAJUGP010000014.1 GCA_910586365.1 uncultured Christensenella sp.
CACGCAGGAAAATCCCTATCAGATCGTAAAAGAGCGCGCGACGATCAAAATATTCGTGCCGCGCGGCACGATGAATCCGCATTTTTCGGAAATGAAAATGTTCAAGGTGCTTTCCGAGGTGACGAACCTTGATTTCGAGTTTACCGAAGCGGATACGGGCGCGTATTCGACGCTGCGCTCGGCGGCGTGGGGCGATCGCGATAACCTGCCCGATCTGTTTTTATTCAGCAATCCCATTTCCGAACAGGTCGTTTATTCGCAGTACGGCGCGCTCGTGCGTTTTAACGACGATAATCTGACTTCGGGCGGCGTGCAGGCGGGCAACCTGATCGAAAATTACATGCCCAACTATAAGGCGCTGCTCGATCGGAATTTCGATATTCAAACGTCGATTTCCGCCAAAGAGGTCGCAACGCTTGCCGACGGGTATATGTATTGCACGCTGAGCGTAAACGACGTGCCGCGCGATCTCACGTTCAAAATGTTTCTCAATCAGCAATGGATCGAAAATCTGCGCGAGGACGGCATAACGATGCCCGACGGCAAGGAAATTCCCGACGCCGTGGAGATCAAAACGGTAGAGGAGTTTATCGACGTTTTGCGGCTTTTTAAGAAGTACGACGCCAACCATAACGGCAAGGATAACGACGAGATCCCCGTTACGGCGAAAGAGCTTTCGTATCTGCGCAACTTCATTTTGGCGGCGTGCGGTTACGTTACGCCCGAAATCGAGGTGAAAAACGACGGAAGCGACGTCGTGTTCGTTCCGCAGACCGACGCATATAAAAAGTATCTCGAAATCATGAACGTGCTTTATACGGAAGGGCTGCTGCACAGCGAAACCTTTTCAATCAAGACCGACCAGCAGCTTGCCAAATACGGTTTGGAAGGGCGGCTCGGGTGCTACTGCGCCGCCGCGCCCTACATCATCGTGGGCGACAGCCTTGCCGACGATTACGTGGCGTTCGGTCCGCTCACGAGCGAATATTACACGGGAACGCCGCTGCAATGGGGGTTCAGTTATTTCCAGCCCGACGGCGCGGTGATCCCCGCGGGCACGCCGTACGTGCGCGAGGTGGCGCGTTTGCTCGATATCATGTACTCCGATTTGGGCGTGCAGCTCATTTCTTACGGCTTGGAAAACGAGGACTGGACGTGGGATAACGAAGAAAAAACGTCGTGGTCCTTCCATGTGCCCGAAACGTGGACGGGCACGCAGGAAGAATACCGCGCGACGATCACGCCCAACGTGGGCACGGCGTCGGGGCTTTATTGGAGCTACGAATTCGTCGGCAAAATGAACGATAAAACCATTTCGTCCCTCAACAAGATGAGCGAACGCTATCTGCCGTATCTGAAAGTGCCGATCCCGCAGGAGGTGAAGCTCGGCGGCGGCGAATACGATACGGTCACGACGATCAGCGCGGGCATGAATGTGTATATCAACAGCATGGAATACGAATTCGTGACGGGAGTCAAGAAGCTCGACAGCGATTGGGAAGGCTTTCAGGCAAAGCTCAAACAGTACCGCGCCGACGAAATGCTGCAGCTTTACAGCAAAGCCTATCGGCAGTATTTGGAAAACAAGTCTTAACGGACGGGGGGGAGAAGGTATGAAGCGGAAATTATTTACGGGTGCGATTGCGGCGGTTTGTCTGTTTGCGATAGTCGGCTGCGGCGGTAACGGCGGCGGCAACGGAGAGAACAACGGCGGCGATCCGCCCGAACCGCCCGCGGATACGCGGCAGGAGGTCGATTTGAAAACGCTTTGCGGTGAACTCGGTTCGTCTTATTATTCCAAAAATTTGAAGTGCGGCGAGCCTTCGGGGCTTTCCGATCCCTCGCTCGTTGGCGCAAACGAGAGCAAGATGAACGAGGAACGTTATCCCGTTCCCGCGTCCGTCGAGCATACGTATTTGGCGTCGGAACACAAAATTCTGCCCGAAAACAATAACAATACTGCGGCGCTCAACGCCCTGCTTTCCTCGCTCAAAAGCGTCGAAGGCAGCAAAAAAATAGTTTTTCCCGCAGGCGTATACCGTTTTTCGGATACCGTTACGCTGACGGGGCTTTCCGACCTCTATTTCGTCGGGGAGGGCACGACGGAATTTGTCATGAATAACTGGACGGTCGCCGTCCGCATGCAAGACTGTTCGGACGTGCATTTCAATCATATCGATTTCGATTACGCCGTCAGTCCCACGGTGACGGGCGTCGTGCAGGCTGCCGACGAGGCGGCGCGCACCGTTACGATCGCCGTCAACGAAGGGTTCGACATGAGCCACTACCTTTACAACGGCGGCAAGATCAATTACGGCAATTACATGGAATTCGTAAAAGACGACGTAACTGGCGACTATTATCCCGACGATTCGGGTATGCTGCGCTACAATTCCACGGGCGATCGGGTGAATATGATCACCGACGGGAAGTACGATAAGCAGACGAACACGCTTACGCTCACGTTCGGGCAGGGGTGGTATAAAAAGCCCGCGGCGGGTAAAGTCGTTTCGGTAGGGTATACCATGTACGAATACTACACGTTTGAAATGCGCGCGTGTAAAAATTATTACATGGAAGACTGCAATATCTATACCTCGGCGGGCATGACCTTCGGATTCTATTCTTCGGAGAATATTTACCTCAACAGAACCAACCTGCGTCTGCGCGAGGGGAGCAACCGTTTGATGACGGCAACGGCGGACGGACTGCACACCAACGACTGTTACGGCGATCTGATCGTGTCCAACAGCCTTTACGAAAACTCGCACGACGATTCCATTAACGTTTGCACGTTCTACAAAACGGTGCAAAGCGCTTCGGGCAAAACGATCACCTGCGCCGCGCCCAACGCGGCGGCGAACTTCCCCACGGAAGTCGGCGACAAGCTCGAAATCTACAACTCTGCCATGGAAGTTATGGCAAGCTACACGGTACAAAGCGTGGAATCTTACGGTTTGATTTACGAGATCACGGTGGACGGCAGCACGCGGAAGATCGAAGAAGGGTATCTTGTGGGCAATCTGACGCGCACGCCGAAATTCGTTGCCGAGAACTGCGTGTTCCGCAACAAGCGCAACCGCGGCATCTTGTGCCAAACGCAGAATTCCGAAATTCGCAACTGCTCCTTCTACAACGTGATTCACGGCGCGATCAATCTGCACAGCTCGTTCGACGGATTCTTTAACGAAGGGCTGATCCCGCGCGACGTTACCGTGAAGAACTGCAAGTTCGTGAACAATCATTCTTCGGCGGGAACGGACGTCGACGTTTTTCGGTACGGCGGAACGATCGTGCCCGATACGATCAGGAACATTACAATCGAAAACAATTATTTCGAGTCGAACATGGGGCAGAACGTGCGCTTTCTCGGCGCGGGAAGCTGCACCGTGAAAAACAATCTCTGTTATAACGGCGCGCGTTCGGCAAGCAGCTTTTATCTTGCCAAAATCGAAAAATCCGATCGCATTTCCGTGATCGACAATTTCGTGTATTTCCGTTACGAAAAGAGCGGTTGGCAATATCTCAACGAAATCGACGCAAGCAAGACCGAATTTCACGGAAACGGCGTGAAGAACGCCGCCGTGGCGGAATAAGGAGGAGTTATGAAAAGCAAAAAAACAATGGCAATACTGCTCGGCGCGGCGATGACGCTTTCGGCGTTTACCGCCTGCGCAAAAGTTCCGGGCGGGAATCCGGGCGGAAATCCCGACGACGGCGACAATCCCAAGCCTCCCGTAACGGAAACGCAGCCGATCGCCGACGCCGTCCGCCTGCTCGACGGCACGCCCTTTCAAAGCGAAGATGTCACGGGCAATTACGGGCTTTCCGATGCCTCTGCGGTCGGTGTAAGCCCTGCCGCGGCGCAAACCGAACTTTATTCCAAAAAAGCCGACGCCGAATTTGCGAGCGGGCAAGTGGTCGAAGTCGATTCCTTTGCGGGAACGGACGACGAGAAGATGACTGCCGCGATCGCTCAGGCGAAGGAGAAGAACGGCGGGGGAGAGGTCAAGCTCAAACTGCCCGACAGGGACGTGACGCTCACCGCGCCCGTAACATTAAACGGTTTTAACGGGCTTTGGGTCGAAGGCGGAGAAAAAACGCAGCTTATGATCGACTGCGCGCAGGCAGGCGGCTGGGTGGGCGCGATCCGCGCGTCCGCTTCCCGAAACCTGCATCTCAATTCGATCGATATCGATTACGCCGTGCTGCCCTCGATCACGGGTTACGTCGTTTCGTCCGACAAGGACGCGCTGTCCGTGACGATGCGCATTCCCGAGAGCATGCATTCCACGGTCGCGGCGTACCGCAGCAGCGAAAGCTTGGGCAAATCAATTAAATCGATCATCGAATACAACCGCTTTACGAACGCGCCGGCGGAAAGCGGCATCGTCGCCATTCATTCCGACGGGGTCGTAAAGAATTTCTCGTTTAACGGAAACGAGGAGATCACGGTAAATTTCAGCGAAAGCTACGCGCAGAAGTTCGAGGCTCCCGTGAAAAACACGCCGTTTACGATCGGGTTCGCCATGTACGATAATGCGGGCGTGAGCTTCAATTCCTGCGAAAACGTATACGTGGAGGACTGCAACCTGTACGCCTGCCCCGGCATGGCTTGCACGGTCGGTTCGACGACGAATTTTTACGCCAACCGCTTTAACTTCGCGCTCAAAGAGGACCGTTTTATGACGGCGACGGCGGACGGCTTCCACGCCTCGCTGTGCCTCGGCGAAGTGAAGATCACGAACAGCGTGCTCGAAAACACGCACGACGACGCGCTCAATATTAAATCGGGCTATTGGTATTCGCTGAGCAATTACGATGCGACGGCGCGCGAATTTACCTTTGCGCGTAAAACGGGCACGTCGCCCGCGACTACGGTCGGGGATACGATCGAGCTTTACGCAAGCGATACGTTCACGCTGCTCGGCTCTTTCACGGTGAAAGAGGTTTCGGGCAGCGACGCCTCCATTACGGTAAAGGTGAACGAACGCATTTCGGGCAACGTCGATTGGAGCAAAGCGATGATGACGAACGTATCCAAATCGGCAACGCTCACGTTTACGAACAATATCGTGCGCAACAAGCGCAACCGCGGCATTTTGGTGCAGGTGCGCGGCGCGTTGATCGAAAACAACGCGTTTATGAACGTCGGGCACGGTTCGATGCAGATCGCTTCTTCCATGGATATTTACAACGAAACCACCGTTCCGCGCAATATTGTCGTGCGCGGCAACAAGCTCGTGAATAACGGGTATCTGCTCGGCGAGGGGCTGCGCGGCGATATTTCCGCTTTTGCGATCGGTTCGACGGCGATCGTCGCTCCGCCCGATACGGTGAAGAACGTGACGGTGGAAAACAACTATATTTCCAACAGCGGCAACGCGGGCATCTCCTTCCGCGGCGTGGGCAGCACGACGGTGGAAAACAATCTGTTTTATAACGCGGCGCGCGTTTACGCGAGCGAAATGACGGAATGCTGCATCGAGCTTGAAAACTGCGCGGATATTCTCATCAAGGGCAATTTCAACTATAATACGAACGATTCCGCCACGTTCTCGGGCATCATTCCCTGCGGCATGACGAACACCGACGACATCACGCTCGAAAACAATACCAATCTGCGTTATCAGGAAACGGACGGCGAAGTGCCCAACACCGAAGTGAAGAAGCTTGCGACGGGCGCGATCACGATCGACGGCGATCTTTCGGATTGGGAAGGGATCGGCAGCAGCGTTGCCATGAACGGTGCGAGCGAAACGACGGGCGACGAAATTCTGCACGAAACCTACCGCGACGTGTTCGACGTGCGCACGGCGAAAATCGCCTGGACGGACGACGGCGTATATATCGCGTTCGACGTTTTCGACGATACGCCCGACTATAAAACGATCGCCAACTCGTGGGAGGGCGACGGCGTGGAGATCTTCCTTTCCACGGTGCTCAATATGCCCAACGCCGACTTCCAGCTCTTCCGCAACGACGGCGACGTGCTGCAGCTTGCCTCCGTGCCGAATTGGACGGTTCCCTACAACGTGATCACGAGCCGTTCGAGCGATGCAATTTTCAACGGCAAAGATGCGATCCAAGTAAAAACGATCGTGCGCGACGACGGGTATTCGGGCGAAATGTTCTTCCCGTTCAGCCTGTTCTCGGGCGTGAAAGAGGCGGCGGACAGCGGAGAGAAAGTGGCGATCGCGTTCGTGTTCATGGACGCCGACCGCGACAACATCGGCAGGAAGCGCATTCAGGTTTCCAACGTGCCTCACTTTGTCGAGGCAAACAAGACGAAAACGGCAAAAATGCCGACCTTTACGTTCGTCGCTTAAAACAGGATTTTGTATTCCGCGAGGAATATCGAAAAAAATAAAAATCGGAGGAAAAGGAAATGAAACACAAAACAGTATGGTCCGTCGTTTCGACGGCGCTTGCATGCACCATGGTCGTAAGCGCGCTCACCGCCTGCGGCGGCAAGCCGGGCGGCGACGAGGAAACGAAGTACACCGTCACCTACGTCGGCGGCGACATGGGGGGGGGTACTGCGCCTACTTCGGGCGAGTATGCGGAAGGGGAAACCTTCACGCTCGCGCAGAACACGTTCACGAGCGACACGCATACCTTTACGGGCTGGAACGACGGCGCGGCGGACTACGCCGCGGGCGCAACCTATACCATGCCCGCGAAGAACGTGACCTTTACGGCGCAGTGGGAAGAAAACGCCGATACCGAAGCGCCCGTTATTACTTACGCGGCGGGCAAGCAGGATAGCTACACCACGACGGCGGGCACGCCCGTCACGCTGCCTTCGGCGACGGCGACGGATGCCGTTGACGGCGAAGTCGAGTTGGAAGTCACCGTTACGAGCAAGGGCGCAACCGTGACGAAAGCGGCAGACGGTTACACGTTCGCGTCGGATACCGCGGGCGAGTACGACGTTTCGTATTACGCCGTCGACAGTTCGGACAACGAAGTCGAAGAGTTTATTTCGGTCACGGTCGATCCCGTAAAAGCCGAAACGGAGTTGGAGCAGGGGCAGAACAATCTTTCCAACCTCGCACAGTCGGAAGTGACCTTTGTCGAGAATTTTGGAAAGGGTTACGAAAGCCCGCTCGCAAAGGGCTTCGATTTCTCGCAGGCGACGGGCAAGCCCAACGCAAGCATCGTTGCGAACGAGAATTCGATCGCGGGCAACTCGCTCATCATCGATTATACGACGTGCGCATGGAACACGAACACGCAGTTCTGGTTCGGTTCGCTCGATAATTATCTGCGTTCGGGCAAATGGACGATCTCGATGGACGTCAAAGTGCTCGGCGGCACGGCACCCTCGGGGCTGTACTTCTCGTTCATTTACGACGGCGACGAGAGCGGCGACAATCAGGAAATCGCGCTCGGCAAAGTAGGCGAAACGAAAACGCTGAACTTTGAAGGGATCAAGAATCTTGACGACACGAAAACCTGGCACTTCCGCGTGTTCTTCTATACGGGCAGTTCAACCTATAAGTATGACGATTTCCGCATTGCGATTGACAATATCCGCATCACGGTGAAAGAAGTGGTCGACGCGGTCGTAGAAAGAACGGGCACGCCGAAGGAGCTTGTAGCGACCGATCTCGACGGAAACGGCTACACGCTCACGGGCGCAGACGACAATTACACCGCGCTTACCAATATGAAGTATCTCGATAAGAGTAAGCTTGTCGCGGGCGACTACCTCACGGCGGAACAGGCGGCGAATCTGACAACGGAAAACGGTTTCACTTCCGATTACGTCATTCTGGCGAATACGCAGCTCATTTATTTTGATTCGCTCAACGGTCTTTGCTCGGATAAGGATTACGAATATACGGTTACGTTTAAGGTTTATTCGCCGAATAACTGCAGTTGGGTGTTTACGACGCAGCCTGCTAGCGGAAACCCCGCGCATAGCTCTGCGCACAGCGTCAACAATAACACTGCGACCTGGACGGTGAAATTTGTCGGTGCGGAAAATATTTACAAAGTCGGTTGGTATTACGGGCAGAACTGTCAGCTCTTCATCGGCGACATTTCGGTAAGCCGCGCGCTGCGGGAAGAAACGAACAAAACGCCGAACGGCTACGAAGTCGGAAAAACTTGGACGAAAAACGCAAATGAAATCAACCTTGGAAACAAAGGTACTTCCGTCGTATGCAGCGAGGTTAGCTTATCCGAGGGGGGGGGTACGTTAGCCGATCACGCAGGTTTTGAAAACAAAGCCGTTCATTTCAATCCGCAGGCTACGAACGTAACGATGGAGTGTTTCAATGGAAACAACACGTTGGAAAACGGTTGCACGTACAAAATCACCGTGAATTTGTATATCGTTTCCTTAACGGGAAGATTAACCTTCAATTTCGATAATGCCGTATTCCCCGATATCGTAACCAATAAAACGGGTTATCAAAAAGTCGAAATTACTTGGAAAGCGAACAGAAACGTGGATTTCTTCAGTTTCTTCTTTCCGGACGGAAGCACGGGTGAATTCTATTGCTCGTCGATCACCTACGAACTGACGGCGCTTGCTTAAAATTTCCCAAAATACGCCGAACCGAAGCAAGGGGGGAGCGATCCTCCCTTTCTCGGCGGCATAAAGGAGTGGACACTATGAACATTGCAAGAGGCGATCTTGCAGAACGGATCGGGCGGAATATCGAGCGGCTCAAAGCCGAAGAATACCGCTATCCCCAAATTTTTTGCCATGACGAAGATTGGCCCGGCGATTGGGTGGGGCGTGCGCTTCTTGCGCTGTGCGAACAGTACGAGGCGACGGGTCGGTCCGACGGCGAGCTGTTTTCCCGCATGAAAGAGATTTTCGACCGCCTCGGCGAGCACGTCAATGCCGACAGCTATTGCGGCGAACCGATCGGCGAAGTCGTAAGCGAGCAGCAGCTTTCAGGCAATAATTGGTATATCCGCGCGCTCTGCGCTTATTATCGTATCACGAACGACGAAAAAACGTACGAACGCCTGCAAACGATCGCGGAAAAGTTTCTGCCTGCGGTCGCGCCCTTTTACGAACGCTATCCCGTTGAAAGAAAAGAGTTTGAAGGCGGCGTAAGCGGTCATATCGTAAACGGCGCGGTGAACGGGTGGCGGCTTTCGTCCGACGTCGGCTGCGCGTTTATTCTGCTCGACGGTATCACGGCGCTCTATGCGATCGTTCACAAGGATACCGTGCTCGACGCGGCGAAATCGATCGCAAAAAAATTTCTTTCGTTCGATTACAGCGCCTGCCGCTTTCAAACGCACGCCACGCTTTCGGCGACGCGGGGCGTTGCGCGCCTGGCGGGATATACGGGCGAAGAAGCCTATCTCCTTGCCGCCGAACGCAATTTCGCGCTGTACGAGCGCACCGCCTGCACGGTGAACTATGCGAATTATAATTGGTTCCGCCGCCCCGACAGCTGGACGGAGCCGTGCGGCTTTCTCGATTCGCTCATTCTTGCCTACGAGCTTTACCGTTTTACCGAACGCGAAAAATACTTACAATTTTGCAACCGCGTCTATTTTAACGCCCTGCGCACGGCGCAGCGCAAGAACGGCGGCGCGGGCTGCGAAACGTGTTTGACCGAAGAAAACGGCGTGCTGAAAGTACATATGTACGAGGCGTTTTTCTGCTGCACTATGCGTCTTGCAAACGGTTTGAATTACGTGCGCGACACTTTGTTTCGGCGCGAGTGCAGCAAGCTGCACGCGCAATACGCGTTGAGCGGCGAATTTGCGAGCGAAACGCTGCATGCCGTTTATGACTTCGACGCGGAGAACGCTGCCGTGCGTATTCGTATTAAGAAGGGGAGCGGCGTTTCGATGCGCTTATATCTTCCCGAAGGCACGCGCTTGCGTCCCGACGGAAAATACGTAACGGGGCAGGAAGGCTGTTTCGGCAAAATAGACGGCTTGAACGAAGGCAGTTACGAATTCGGGTTGGAGATCGCGCCGCAGGAAGAAACGCGGTGCTCCAAAACGGTGCGCTTTTATGCCGACCGCCTGCTTACGCGCAAGGATTTTGCTTACGGCGCGAACGGGTTGGCGGCAAAAGAGGGCGAATACGGCGCGATTGCCGACTGTATCGGCGTAGAAGAGCGATTCGGCATCGACGCGTTCGTGCAAACCGTTTGACAGAACGGCGCTGTCCGTATATAATGAAAAACATGGAAAAATTTTTTACAAAAGCAAAGCCCGTATGGGCGGCGGATAAGGCGGGCGAACGGAACGTAACCTGCCTTTTTTCGCTTACGATAGGCAAGGGCGATTATGTATTGCGCGCAACGGCTTGTAATTTTTATTCGTTGACCTTGAACGGGGTGTTCTACGGCTACGGACCCGCGCGCGCGGCGCACGGCTACGCACGGGTGGACGAATACCGTTTGTCGCTGAAAGAGCAAACCGAGTTGCTGTTTACCGTTGCGGGATACGCCTGCAACAGCTTTTACAGCTTGAACGAACCGCCGTTTTTTCAGGCGGAAGTGCTGAGCGGCGGAAACGTTGTCGCCTATACCGACGGCGAAGGCGGTTTCTCGTGCGCGGTAAGCGGCGAACGGCTGCAAAAGGTTGCGCGGTTCAGTTATCAGCGTCCTTTTTCGGAAAGCTACGATTTTACGGGACGGGCGGAAAATATCCCCGCGCGTTTAAGCGTCGTTCCGCAGCCAAAGCTTTAGCCGCGCAGCGTGAGTTATCCCGTATACGACGCCGTTTGCTCGGAAATAGTCGAGCGCGGGATCTTTGAATACGGCGGCGAAAAAACGCCTTACGACGCGCGATATCTCAGAAACGAATCGCTCGGGCTGTTTCCGCTCGAAGAGCTGCAAACCAATCCCGCGCGCTACCTCGAGGGTATTTCGTACCGTCTTTGTCAAAAGCAAGGCGCGCTCGGACAAGGCGATTACGCCGTGTATGCGTTTCCCTGTTCGGAAACGGGATTTTTGCGTATCTCCGCCCTAATCGGGGAAGAATGCCATTTCCTTTTGATCTTCGACGAAGTGGATTACCGCACCGATCGGAGCGCGGACGAGCCGCGCAACATTCGCTTCGAGCGCAACGACACGTATAATATTGTTGAATACCGCGTAAAAGCGGGTGCGTTTGAGCATACGGCGTTCGAGCCGTATACCGCGCGTTTCGTCAAAATTCTCGTGCTGAGCGGATCGCTCACGGTCGGCGAACTCGGCATGCTTCGTTACGAAAATCCCGACGTTTCCGCTCCGAACCCGAGCGGCGATGCGCGCATCGATCTCATTCTCGACGCCGCGGCGCGTACCTTCCGCCACAACGCCGTCGATCTGTTGACCGACTGTCCTTCGCGCGAGCGCGCGGGGTGGCTGTGCGACAGCTGGTTTTCGGCGCGCGCCGAGCGGTTTTTTACGGGCGAAAACAAAGTCGAACGCAATTTCCTCGAAAATATCGCGCTTTCTCCGAAGAAACAGGCGTATCTGCCCGAGGGCATGATCCCGATGTGCTATCCCGCCGATTTTTCGGAGGACAAAATGTATATCCCCAACTGGGCGATGTGGTATGTGATCGAGCTGGAAGATTATAAAAAGCGCACGGGCGATGGGGCGCTGCCCGCTTTGAGCAAGGAGAAAGTCTATTCGCTGCTGCGTTATTTTGAAAAATTCGAGAACGCAGACGGTCTGTTGGAAAATTTGGAAGGGTGGATCTTCCTCGAATGGAGCAAGGCAAACGACGAGGAATTCGTCTGCGGCGTGAACTATCCCTCGAATATGATTTACGCTGCCGCGTTGAAGAGCGCGGCGGCGCTCTACGGCGACGGCGCGCTGGCACTCAAAGCCGAAGCGATCGCAAAGACGATCCGCGCGCAAGCGTACAACGGAGAGTTTTTCGAGGACAACGCCGTGCGCAAAGAGGGCGAACTCGTCCGCACGGGCAACACGAGCGAAACCTGCCAATATTATGCCTTTTTCAGCGGCGTCGCAACGCCTGAAACGCACAAAGAACTTTGGGAACGGCTGCTTTGCTCGTTCGGACCCAACCGCCCGCAAAGCGTTTATCCCAAGGTTTATCCCTCGAACGCGTTCATCGGCAATTATCTGAGGCTGTATTTACTCAAAGAAAACGGGTATTGCGATCGGGTGAAAGAGGAATCGGTGGATTATTTTTATAAAATGGCGCGCGAAACGGGCACGCTTTGGGAGCACGACAGTATTTTCGGCAGCTTGAATCACGGCTTTGCTTCCTATATCGCCGTTTTGCTCGCTCCCTGAAAAATTTTATAAAATTGTGAAACCGTGCATGAAAATCGTTGACAACGCTTTACGGATTTGGTAAAATAAACGCGTAAAGCAGAGGTCAACCCTTCTCTCCGCACGGTTTTTCAGTCGTCGGGCCGATACACGGAATGTTTGCGCGGATATCCGCGTATGATATTTTCCTGCGGGTTGTCTTGTGCAACCCGTTTTTATTTTGCTTGGGAGGATAGAATTATCAAAGCGCAGAATCAGTTAAACGGAGAGATCCGCGACCGCGAGATCCGCGTCATTTCGTCGACGGGGGAGCAGCTCGGCATCATGACGCCGAGAGAGGCGTTGCGTCTTGCCGAGGAAGAGAACCTCGACCTCGTGAAGATTTCGCCGACAGCCGTTCCGCCCGTGTGCAAGATCATGGACTGGGGCAAGTTCAAATTCGAGCAGGCGAAAAAAGAAAAGGAAAACCGTAAAAACCAAAAGATCGTGGAACTCAAAGAAGTGCAGCTTTCCATGACGATCGACGTCGGCGACGTCAACGTCAAGGCAAAACAGGCGACGCGGTTTTTGGAAGCGGGTAACAAAGTGAAGGTTTCCATCCGCCTTCGCGGCAGACAGATGGCGCACGCTTCGCTCGCTAAAAAGGTCATGACCGATTTTGCGGATCTTCTCAAAGAGCTTGCCGTAATCGAAAAACCGGTCAATCAGGAAGGGCGCAACCTTATTATGATCCTCGCCCCCGCAAAAAAGTAAATTCTCCCGCAAGGGCGGAATGCATAAAAAAACAAATCATTGGAGGAAAATAAAATGCCGAAACAGAAGTCGCACAGCGGTAGCAAAAAGCGTTTCTGGCTCACGGGTAGCGGTAAGGTAAAAAGACCTCACGGCGGCAAAAACCACAAAGCCGAAACGAAGAACAGAAAGAGAAAGAGAAATTTGCGTCAGGTGACGCTCGTCTCCTCTGCGCAGGAGAACAACGTTAAAAAGATGATTCCCTATAAGGATTAAAGGAGTGAACCATGCGTATTAAAAGAGCGGTCAACGGCGTAAAGAAACGCAGAAAAATAATGAAACTTGCCAAAGGTTACTTTGGCTGCAAGAGCAAGAATTACCGTATCGCGCGCGAAGCGGTGATGAAGTCGCTCAACTATGCCTACATCGGCAGAAAGCACAGAAAACGCGATATGCGCAGCCTGTGGATCACGCGTATCAACGCGGGCGCGCGTTTGAACGGGCTTTCGTATTCCCGTTTGATGAACGGGCTGAAAGTGGCGGGTATCGGTTTGAACCGCAAAGTTCTTGCCGACCTTGCCGTGAACGACGAAAAAGCGTTCGCGCAGCTCTGCGAAAAGGCGAAAGCCGCGAAATAAGTCATAAAAGCCTTTCGATGAAAGGCTTTTTTCTCATCGGAATGATCATAGTTTCCAAACACAATCCCACCGTGAAAGAGCTTGCGTCGCTCAAAGAGAAAAAGGGCAGGCGGCTTAGCGGAACGTATCTCGTCGAAGGCGAAAAAATGGTGCGCGAATGCGCGGCGAGCGGGCAGCAGATCAAACGCGTGATCGTGCGCGAGGATTATGCGGGCGAAGGGTATCCCTACGAAACGGTGACGCTCGGCTGCGACGCGTTCGCTGCGGTTTGCGACGTCAAGACGCCGCAGTCCGTCGCCGCGGAAGTCGCGTTGCCGCGCGTTCCGATCGTTCCCGCCAAAGAGCCTTGCATTCTCTTGGACGGCGTTTCCGATCCCTCCAACGTGGGCGCGGTGATCCGTACGGCGGTCGCGGCGGGGTACCGCAGTCTTTACTGCATCGACTGCGCCGATCCGTATTCGCCCAAAAGCGTGCGTTCGAGCATGAGCGGCATCTTTTTTGCGCGTATCATGCAAGGTTCGCGCGAAGAGGTGTTGCGCGCGCTCGGCGATCTACCCGTGATCGCCGCCGATATGAACGGGGAAAACGTGTTTTCGTTTTCTCCGCCCGAGCGGTTCGCGCTTGCGATCGGGAACGAGGGGAACGGGCTTTCCGCCGCCGTCCGCGACTGCGCGGCGTATACCGTGCGTATCCCCATGGGCGAGCATACCGAAAGCTTAAATGCGGCGGTATCGGCGGGAATTCTGATGTATTTCTTAAAAAATAAATCCGTTTAACGAGGTGATTTTATGTCAGGTCATAGCAAATGGCACAACATTCAGGCGAAAAAGGGCAAGGCGGACGCCGCGCGCGGAAAAATATTCACCAAGCTCGGCAGAGAGCTTGCGGTTGCAGCAAAGGGTAATCCCAATCCTTCCACGAACGCCAAGCTTGCCGACGTTATCGCAAAGGCAAAGGCGGCGAACATGCCGAACGACAACATCGAACGCACGATCAAAAAAGCGGCGGGCGAAGTGGGCGACAAGGATTACAAGGAGCTTACCTACGAAGGCTACGGCGTGGCGGGTTCGGCGGTAATCATCGCGACGCTGACCGACAACAACAACCGCACGGCGGGCGACGTACGCGCGATCATGTCGAAACACGGCGGCAGCTTAGGCATGACGGGCTGCGTTTCGTATATGTTCGATAACAAAGGACTGATCGTCGTCGAACGCACGGCGGCGCTCTCCGAGGACGAAGTGACCGAGCTTGCCATCGAGGCGGGCGCGGACGACGTCGTGACCGAGGACGACGCTTTCGAGATATACACGTCGGTTTCGGCGTTTTCCGAGGCGCGAAAATTCCTTGAAGAGAAGGGGCTTACTTTCCTGCAAGCCGAACTCACCATGATTCCGCAGAGTAAGATCACGCTTGCGCCCGATAAACTCGAAACGTTTTTGAAGATGCTCGAAAAACTCGAAGAGAACGACGACGTGCAGAATATCTACCACAACGTCGAGCTGCCCGAGGAAGAGGAAGAAGACTAAATCATGACCGTTCGGGAAACCTGCTTGGCGGCAAAAGCCGCCGTAAGCGCGATCGCTTATTCGGGCGAGGACGAAAAAAACGCCATGCTCGCAGCGGCGGCAGACGCGCTCACGGCGAACACGGACGTGATCATTGCGGCAAACCGAGAGGATTTGCTCGTTTTTTCGCGGGGCGAACAGCTCCGCGATCGTCTTATGTTGACGGACGAGCGCATTGCCGCGATTGCGGAAGGGCTGCGTCAGCTCGCCGCGCTTGCCTGTCCCGTCGGCGAAGTGCTTGAAAAAACGACGCGCGCGGACGGCTTGCAGATCGAACGCGTGCGCGTGCCGTTCGGCGTGGTCGGTATCATCTACGAGGCGCGCCCCAACGTAACGGCGGACGCGATCGGGCTTTGCATCAAAAGCGGGAACGCCGTCGTGCTGCGCGGCAGTGCGGACGCGTTTCGCACGAACCGCATGATCGTGCAGATCATGAAAGAGGCGATCGCACGGGCGGGGTTCGATGCAGGCTTTATTCAGCTGCTGGAGGATTGTTCGCGCGAGGGCGCGCGGGAATTTATGCGGCAGAAAGGCGTTCTCGACGTGTTGATCCCCCGCGGCAGCGCGTCGCTTATCCGCAGCACGCTCGAAAACGCAACCGTTCCCGTCATCGAAACGGGAACGGGAAACTGTCATATTTATATCGAGCGGAGCGCGCGGCTGCAAACCGTGCTGTCCGTTGTTCTCAATGCCAAAACGCAGCGCCCGAGCGTGTGCAACGCCTGCGAAAGTTTGGTGATCGACCGTGCCTTCGCGCAAGAGCATTTGGGCGAATTGATCGCGGCGCTTAAAGAACGCGGCGTGGAAGTCGTGGGCGATAAAGAAAGCCGCGCGCTCTGCGCGGATATTTCGGCGGCAACCGAAGAGGATTTTTACACCGAATTTCTTGCGCTGAAATTATCCGTGAAAATCGTGGAGAACGGCGCGGAAGCGATCGCCTTTATCAACAAACATTCTACGGGGCACAGCGAGGCGATCCTCACCGAAAACGAGGAGCTTGCCGAACGCTTTTTGCGCGAGGTCGATTCCGCTTGCGTATACGTCAACGCGTCGACGCGCTTTACCGACGGGTTTGAATTCGGATTCGGCGCGGAAATGGGCATTTCTACGCAAAAGCTGCATGCGCGCGGACCGATGGGGCTGCGCGAGTTGACTTCGTATAAATATTTGATTCGCGGAAGCGGTCAGATACGAACCTAAACAAATCCCCCGAACGGGGGATTTTTTATTTGTCGTGATATTCTTCAAACAGATCGTTGGGCGTGCATTCGAGCACGTCGCACAGCGCTTCTAAATTTTCAAATTTTATGCTCTTCGTTTTATTGTAAACCATGTTGTTAAAATTCTGAAAGCTCAGTCCGAGCTGCATGTTCAGCCAATATTTCGTTTTCCCTTTTTCTTGCAGAATTTCCAGAATGCGCAGTTTCATGCTTTTTTCATGCCTTATTTTTTCTTCCCCAACTCGTTCAGCGCGCCGAGCAGAAAATATTCCGCCGTCGATTGCGGCTTGATGAGAGAACGCGCCTCGTCGGGGGAACACCAACGCGTTTCCTCGATTTCCTCGTTTCGCTTGATCTCGCCTTCCTCAGCCGTGACGATAAAGTTGAGCATGAGCACGTTTTTCGCATCGTGAAAGCGCGAAGCGTAAAACCGCCACTTGATCGCGGTGAGGTTGGTTTCCTCTTTCAGCTCGCGCGGAATGGCTTTTTCGGCGCTTTCGCCCTTTTTGATATAGCCCGCGAAGAGCGTATAGGCTTCGTCGCCGACGTGTTTTGCAAGCAAAATTTTATTTTCCGCACGGTTTACCACCGTCATGGAAACGGCTACGGGGAAGAACGGAAATTTGAATTTTTCGCACTGCGTGCAATAGGGAACAAGCCCTTCCGGATCTAAAAACCGAAGCGTTAATTTTTCTCCGCAATCTCTGCAATACATTGTAATTCCTCCCGTAATGCGTGTGTTTTTCTTATTCTACGCTTGTTTTAGAAAATTGTCAACCGTTTTTTATGAATACTTTGTGATAATATGTTAAAATTTTACACGATATGAAAATACTTTACTTATGTTTTTCGGCAAAGCGCGCCGTTTTTCGACGAATAAGGGCAAAATCGGACAGGCGGAACATGATAAGATAGAGGAAAATGCGCGCGGGGGCTGTTTATGGCACGGAAAATCGTCGTAACATCGGGAAAGGGCGGCGTCGGTAAAACGACGGTCTGCTGCAATCTCGGCGTGCAGCTTGCCAAGCGCGGTTACAGGGTGATCGTCTGCGATCTCGATTTCGGGCTGAACAATGCCGACGTGGTGCTCGGAACGGAAAATCTGGCCGCGTACGACGTGCTCGACGCGGTGGAAGGGCGCTGCCGTCCGCGGCAGGCGCTCGTGCGGCATCCGCGTTATCCCACGCTGTTTTCTCTGGCAAGCAACCGCTATTCGCAGCGGTATATCTCGCCGCAAGCCGTGCGGTTGGTGCTCGATTCGCTTTCCGCGCAGTTCGATTTCATTCTTATCGATTCGCCCGCCGGTATCGACGAGGGATTTCACCGCGCCGCATCGTGCGCGGAAGAGGCGTTGATCGTCACGACGCCGCATATTTCCGCTTTGCGCGATGCCGATAAGGTGGCGTCCATTCTTAAAAGTTATCGGTTCTCGCGCGTATGGCTGGCGGTGAACATGGTGCGCAAGGATTTTATCCGCCGCGGCGAGATCATATCGCCGTTTGAAATTTCCGCCGCGCTGCGCGTGCCGCTTGCGGCGGCGCTGCCCGAGGAAGACAAGGTGTTTCTTCACAACATTTTCGAGCGTTCGCGCGCCTTCCGCGCGCTTGCAGCGTGCATCGCCTCGGGCGAACTGAAAAAAACCAAACACAGGGAGGGCGTATGAAAAACGACGCGAAGGAACGGCTGCTCCACTTGATCGAAACGGACAAGGGAGAAATGAACGAGAAAAGCGCGAAGGCGGCGTATGAAGAGCTGATGCGGATCGCGGGGGAGTTTTTTGAAACCGAAGGCGAAGGAAGGCTTACGGTGGAAAGCGGCAAGCGCGATTTACTTGTGACCTTTACCGTGCGCGCCAAACGCGTGAAAAATTTTACCGCTTTGTAAAAATAGCCGCCGCAGGGCGGTTTTTTTGCGCCTGATTTTTTACGAAACCGCAATATTTAGAAAAATCCTTTACAAAACGTTCCAGATATGGTATAATAATACACGGATTTCGATTGGGAAACACGGAGGAACTATGCGCTGTCTATTTTGTAACGGTACGGAAAGCAAGGTGATCGACTCGCGTTCGGCGGACGACGATACGAGCATTCGCCGCCGCCGCGAATGCACGGGGTGCGGAAGAAGATTTACGACGTACGAAACGATCGAGATCACGCCCGTTCTCGTCGTCAAGTCCGACGGGAACCGCCAATCCTTCGATAAAGGCAAGATCAAACGCGGGATCGTGAAGGCGTGCGAAAAACGCCCCGTTCCCATCGAAAAGATCGACGCGCTTGCCGACGAGATCGCCAAAAAAGTCTATAATTCCATGGAGCAGGAGATTTCCTCGAAGTTAATCGGCGAAATGGTCATGGACGGACTGAAAGAGCTTGACGAAGTCGCTTACGTGCGTTACGCTTCGGTTTACCGTTCGTTCAAGGATATTTCTTCTTTCATGAAGGAATTGCAGCGCATGATGGAAACCAAGCAATCGGACAAAAAATAACGCGGAGGGAGCATGTCTCTCAAAAAGGTAAACATCGGAAATCTGACGCTCGGCGGGGATACGATCGCCGTGCAGAGCATGACCACGGTAAAAACGGGCGACGTCGAAAACAGCGTCGCTCAAATTCTACGTTTGGAAAAAGCGGGGTGCGATATCGTGCGCGTCGCCGTTGCGGACGAGGAGGACGCCGCGGCGCTCTCTTATATTAAACCGCGCGTCGGCGTTCCGCTTGTTGCGGACGTGCATTTTTCGGCGCGGCTTGCCGTGCTTGCCGTCGAAAACGGCGCGGATAAGCTGCGCATCAACCCCGGTAATATCGGCGGGGAACGGGAAATCGCGCTCGTTGCCGACTGCGTAAAAGCGCACGGCGTTCCCGTGCGCGTCGGGTCGAATACGGGCAGCATCGAACGGCATTTCCTCGAACGGTACGGGCGCAGCCCCGCGGCGCTCGTCGAGAGCGCATTGTACAACGTTTCCGTGCTCGAACGGCACGGCGTAGAGAACATCGTTCTCTCCGTCAAAGCGTCGAGCGTACCGTTTACGGTGGAAGCGTATACGCTTTTGTCCCGCAAGACCGATTATCCGCTGCATTTGGGCGTGACCGAAGCGGGCGGGGAGCGCATGGGCATCGTCAAGAGCGCGGCGGGAATCGGCGCGCTGCTCTTAACCGGCATCGGGGATACTATCCGCGTTTCGCTCAGCTGCGATCCCGTAAAAGAAGTGATTGCCGCGCACGATATTCTGCGCGCCGTCGGAAGAGAAACGGAGTTTGTCGACGTCGTTTCCTGTCCGACCTGCGGGCGCTGTTCGTACGACTGTTTAACGCTTGCCGCAAAGGTGGAAGAGCGCACGCGCGGCGTAAAAAAGAAGCGGAAGGTCGCGGTCATGGGCTGCGTGGTGAACGGACCGGGCGAAGCGCGCGACTGCGATTTAGGGATTGCGGGCGGAAAAGAGTATTGCGTTATCATGCAAAAAGGCAAGAGCGACGAACGCGTGCCCGCCGCGCAGGCGGAAGCGGCGTTTTTTGAACGGTTGGAAGAGATATTAAAATGAAGAGTGTGGAATATTTACGCGAAATAAGAGAGTCGGGCGGGCTGAAAAATGCCGTGCTTGTCAAGATCGAGGCGGCGGGGGATGAAATTACCTTCCGCCTGCATACCGATAGCACGTATACCGACGCGGACGTGGAACACGCGCGCGCCGTTACGGCGCGCTATATGCCCGCGGGGTATCGGGCGGAAGTGAAAATCATGAAATCGGTGCCCAACGCCGATACGGTGCGGACGTTTCTGCTCGATAAACTTAAAACCATGTATCCCGCCGCGGCGGCGTTCGTTTCGCCCGAGGACGTGAGCGTTCAAGCGGGGAAGGGCGGCGGAAGTTTTACGATCGGTTCGGCGGCGGACCGCGTTTCGGATGAGATCGCCGACGTGCTTTGCCGCGAAACGGCGCGCAATTTCTGCGGCAGCTGGACGGGCGAACTTCTTTCCGTCAAAAAGGATCTGGGCGATATCGTTCCGGCGGAAACGGTGGAAGAATACGTGATGCAAGCGCGCTTTTTCCCCGTAACGGAATACGTTGCGATCGACGGCGCGTCGCCCAAGGAAGCGCTTTATCTTGCCGATCTCAACAGCGAGGCGAAGGGCATTGCGGTGTGCGGCATGGTCAATTACGTCGAAGAGCGCGTCACGAAGGCGGGCAAGCCGTTTTTTTTGTTTACCGTTTCCGACGGCACGAGTCAGATCCGCGCCTCGTATTTTTCCCGCAAAAGCACGCTCGAAAAGGTGCGTTCGGTGAAGCAGGGCGATTCTATTTGTCTTACGGGCGATAACGAGCTTTACAACGGCACGCTTTCTTTCCGCGCCAAAGACGTGGACTTCGGCAGACCGCCGCAGAATTTCGTGCCCGTTATGCGTCCTTCCCGTCCCGTGCCCGCGCAGTATAAAGCGGTGTTTCCCGTTTCGGCGGTCGAATACGTGCAGGCGGAGCTGTTTTCCGACGAACAGTATCCCGCCGCGTTCGAGAATACGGAATTCGTCGTGTTCGACTTGGAAACGACGGGGCTTTCCAATTCCAATCCCGACCATATGGACAGGATCATCGAGATCGGCGCGGTGAAGCTGAGCGGGGGCAAGATAACCGAAAAGTTCTCTTCTTTTGTCGCCTGCCCCGTCAAGCTCAGCGAAGAGATCATCGGGATCACGGGCATTACCGACGATATGCTGCGCGGCGCGCCCGACATTAAAGACGTTGTCGCCGATTTTTATAAATTCGCCTACGGCAGCATTCTCGTGGGGCATAACGTGCAGTTCGACTGGAAGTTTATCCGTTACTACGGCGAAAAAGAGGGGTTCTTATTCGATCAGCGGCAATACGATACGATTGCGTTTGCGCAGGAGCTGCTACGGCTGAGCAATTACAAACTCAATACGGTCGCCGATCATTTCGGGTTTACGTTCAACCACCACCGCGCTTACGACGACGCGTTCGTCACGGCGAAAATTTTTAAGGAGCTGGTGCGGATAAAAGGCGGGTTGCCGCGGTAACAACGAAATAACAAAAATCTTGAAAAAAATGCTTGCAAATTTTTTGCGGGCATGGTATAATACAATCGCTTAATCACGAAAGGGGTTGAGAGCGGGTCTCCCGCTCTCAATATTCATATTATAAGGAGTTTTTATGCAGGTAAAACCGATTGCCGAAGTTATCGCGTTTTTACAGCCGATCGCAAACCGCGTCGGCGTGGAAATCATCGACGCGCAATGGAACGCGCGCGAAAAATCGCTTACCGTGTTTATCGACAGGGAGGGCGGCGTCGACATGAATCTTTGCGAAGCCTTCCACCGCGCGATCGACGAACCGCTCGACGAGCTTGACCCCACTTACGGCGCAGAGTATACGCTCAACTGTTCGTCCGCGGGGCTGGACCGTCCTTTTAAGACCGAGCGCGACTTTATAAAACATATCGGCGAAAAAATCGAGGTGCATTTTTATGCGCCGTTCGAGGGCAAGAAGTATTACGAGGGCGAACTGCTCTCTTTTACGGAAGGCGTGATCAGCCTCAAAGCGGATAAGAAAATCATCGAAATTCCCTTCGATAAGACGGCAAAGGTCTGCCTGCTTATCGAAGTTTAACGAAAATATCATTACGGGAGATTTACGGTTATGGTAAACAAAGACTTTTTTCAGGCGCTTGCGGATTTGGAACGGGAGCGCGGCATAAGCGAAGAAATTTTCATCGACGCTCTTTCGAGCGCGCTTGCTTCCGCTTACAAAAAGATGCTCGGCGACGAAGGCGAAGTCGAGGTTCGTTTGAATCCCGATAAAAACACGATCCGCTTTTTCCTCAGCCAAACGGTGATCGAGGACGATGCCGATTTAGGCGACGGGCAAATTTTCTTAAAAGACGCGCTTACCAAAAAGAAGAGCGTGAAAGTGGGCGACGTCGTGTGCGAGGAATTCGTTCCGAAGGATTTTTCGCGTATCGCGGCGCAGACGGCGAAACAGGTCATTCTGCAAAAGCTGCATGAAACCGAGCGCGAGAACACGCTTTCGGAGTTTACCGACAAAGAGGGCGAACTCATGACGGGGCTTGTGCGCAAGGTCGACGTCAACAACGTTTATATCGAACTCGGAAAAGGTCAGATCGAAGGTTTGATGCTGCCGCAAGATCAGGTGCCCGGCGAAAAATATATCGTGGGCGATAAGATCAAGGTATTTGTTAAACGGGTGCGCAGCGGCGGCAAGAACGCGCAGGTGCTCGTTTCCCGTTCCGCTCCCGGTTTGGTGAAGCGTCTGTTCGAGGAAGAAGTGCCCGAAATCAAATCGGGCGCGGTGACGGTGAAGTCGATCGCGCGCGAAGCGGGGCACAGAACCAAAATCGCAATCAGCGCGGAGGACGCGCGCATCGATCCCGTGGGCGCGTGCGTGGGCAACAAGGGCGCGCGCGTGAACGCTGTCGTCGCGGAGCTGGGCGGCGAAAAAATCGACATCATTCTTTGGAGCGAAAATCCGCTCGAATTTATCGCAAAGGCGCTCTCGCCCGCAACCGTCGTTTCGGTCACGCAGCTGCGCGAGAAGGAAGCGCTTGCCGTCGTTCCCGACGATAAGCTTTCGCTTGCGATCGGCAGAGAGGGGCAGAACGCCCGCCTTGCCGCCCGTTTGACGGGGTGGAAGATCGACGTCAAGAGCGAATCGGTCGCAGAGAGTTTGAATCTGCTTGCGGGGCTTGACGACGCCGCGGCGGAAACGCCCGCCGAGGAAGAACAGGGCGGCGCGGAGGAGTAAACGTTGAAACCGAGGAAGATCCCGCTCAGAACGTGCATCGCTTGCAGGCAGGAAAAAGAAAAGCGCGAAATGCTGCGCATCGTGCGCAACGCGCAGGGGGAAATCTCGCTCGACTTTTCGGGCAAGCTCCCGGGGCGCGGCGCTTATATCTGCAACGGCGAGGCATGTATCAAAAAACTGCGTAAGCAGCGGCTGCTGCACAAAACCTTTTCGCAGGAAGTTCCCGAGGAAGTGTATGTGCGTATCGAGGAGGAATTTCTTGGCTCAAACGGATAAAACGGCGGCATACCTCGGGCTTTGCCGTAAAGCGGGGAAGCTCACGCTGGGCGTAAACGCCGTGCAAACGCTTCGCGGCGGCGTCCATTTGCTCATCGCGGATGAAAAAGTTGCGCAAAATTCAAGGCGCGAGATAGAAAAATTGCAAAAAAAATTCGGCTGTCCGTTGATTTTTATATCCGATTTGGGCGAAAAAACGGGCGCGCCGATGCGCATGTTAGCTGCGGTGCGCGAGGAGCATCTCGCGCGGGCGATCATGTCGGCTTGTAAGGAGTAGAGAATGGCATACGAAAACATTAAAAAGTTAAACGCGGTTGCAGGAGACGGCCGTATCGCGTCCATGAAAAAAAATCTGGCGGCAGGCGAGAGCAAGCTCAACGCGCTGCTGAAAAAAATCGAGGAGTTGGAGTCGCTTGCCGAAGCGAAACGCGCCGAAGAAGCGCGCAAAGCCGAAGAGACGGCGCGCTTGCTCCGCGAAGAGCAGGAACGCGCTGCCGCTGCCGTGAAAGCCGAAGAGGAGCGCCGCGCCGCTGAACAGGCAGCTAAAGCGGAAGAAGAACAGAAAAAACGGGAAAACGCTCCCGCGCCCGCTCCCGAAAAGGTTGCGGAGAAAACGGCGGAAAAGACGGCGGAAAAACCCGTGCAGGCAACGCCGCCGCAGCGTCCTGCGGCGCAGCCGTCGCAGCGTCCGACGTATCCCGACCGCAGACCGCAAACGGGCGGCAACGGACCGCGTCCCACGTTCCGTCCCGACAACCGCCCCGACAACCGTCCGCCCCGTCCGCAGGGCGGGATAAACCGTCCCGGTATGCCCGGCGCGCGTCCGCCTTTTCAGAACGGTCCGCGTCCCGCAGGCGCGCCCGGTGCGCGTCCGCCTTACCGTCCCGGTCAGCCGGGCGCAAGACCGTTTACGGGTGCGCCTCGTCCCGTCGCGCCTGCGCCGCTGCCCAACGCGCCGCGCAGAGACGCGCCTAAAAAATTCGACCGTACCTACGTCGAACAGCGCCGTCCCGTCAACAAACGCGCGTTACAGCGTCAGCAGGGCGTGGATATCGGCGATTTCGACGAAAATAAGAGCGGTTACAGAAAGGCGCGCTTCGGCAAAAAGGCGCAGAAGGTCGTTCAAACGATCAAAATCGACCATGCCGTCGTCACGTCCAAAGAGATTCCCATTAAAGTGCTTTCGGAAAAGCTCGGTATTTCCGCCGTGGAAATCACCAAGCGGCTGTTCCGCGAGGGCGTCATGAAAACGGTAAACGAATCGATCGATTACGATAACGCCGCCTACATTGCGTTGGAGCTTGGCATCGATCTCGAATATAAGCCCGAGAAAACGGCGGAAGAAACCATGTTTGAAGAACACGGCAAAGACGGCGCGGAAAACCTCGTCATGCGCGCGCCCGTGGTCACGGTCATGGGGCACGTCGATCACGGTAAAACCTCGCTGCTCGATAAGATCCGCGCGACGAAGGTGACGGAAGGCGAGGCGGGCGGCATTACGCAGAGCATCGGCGCGTATACCGTGGAATTCGGCGAAGGCAAAAAGATCACGTTTGTCGATACCCCCGGACATGCGGCGTTTACCGCCATGCGTGCGCGCGGCGCAAAGATTACCGATATCGTCGTGCTCGTCGTTGCGGCGGACGACGGCGTTATGCCGCAGACGGTGGAGGCGATCGACCACGCATTAGCGGCGGAAGTTCCCATTATCGTCGCCATGAATAAAATGGATAAGCCCGAAATCGATCCTTCCCGCGTGCTTACGGGGCTGAACGAGCACGGGATCCTGCCCGAAGAATGGGGCGGCGATACGATCGTGGTACCCGTTTCGGCAAAGACGGGCGACGGGATCGAATCTTTGCTTGAAAATATTTGGCTTGTCGCGGAAATGCGCGAGCTGCGCGCCAATCCCGACCGCCGCGCCAAGGGCGTCGTGATCGAGGCGAAACTCGATAAAGGAAAAGGTCCTATGGCGAGCGTGCTCGTGCAGAACGGTACGCTCCACACGGGCGATAATCTCGTTACGGGCATGACCATGGGCCGCGTGCGCGCCATGTTCGACGACAACGGAAAACCCGTCAAGGAAGCGGGTCCTTCCACCGCGGTTTCGGTTTTGGGTTTGGAGGACGTACCCGGCGCGGGCGACGCGATCTTCGCCGTCGAGCAAAGCCTTATGAAGCAGGTGCAGGAAGAGCGTCGGAACAAGCAGCGCGAATCCATGATTCAGGATTCGCAGAAACGCACGCTCGAAGACCTGTTCTCGGGCAGCGGCGATTTGAAACAGCTGAAAGTCGTGGTCAAGGGCGACGTGCAGGGCTCGGTGGAAGCCGTGCGCGCGGCGCTTGAAAAGCTGACCAACGAGGAAGTGCAGGTAAAAGTCATTCATGCGGGCGCGGGCGCGATCACCGAAAGCGATATTTCGCTTGCCGACAGCGCAAAGGCGATCGTCATCGGCTTTAACGTCCGACCCGACAGCAAAGCGCGCGCGCTTGCGGAGCGCAGCAAGGTCGACGTGCGTTCGTACCGCATTATCTACGAGCTGCTCGACGACATGCAGGCGGCACTCAACGGCATGCTTGCGCCGAAGTACAAAGAAGTCTACCTCGGCAAAGCGGAAGTGCGCGAAACCTTCAATATTACGGGCGTGGGCGTGGTCGCGGGCTGCCTTGTTACCGAAGGGCGTCTTGTGCGCGGCGGAAAGCTGCGTATCTACCGCAACGACGTCATGATCGTCGAAGGCAACGTAAAACAGCTCAAACATTATAAAGACGACGTCAAAGAAATCGCGTCGGGCTTGGAATGCGGCTGCGCGATCGAGAATTTCAACGAAATCAAAATCGGCGATTTCATCGAGTGTTATCTCATCGAGGAGCAGAAGGTATCATGAAACGGACCGATCGGCTTGACAGCGAATACAGAAAAGAGATTTCCGCCATCGTGGCGGGGTCGTTAAAGAATCGGGAGCCGCGTTTGAAGGGGATCATCTCGATCACCGAGGCGGACGTCGCGCCCGATCTGAAAACGGCGAAAATTTACGTGAGCGTGTTTGCGTCGTCCGCGGAAGAAAAACGCGATACGATCGAACTGCTCAAAGAGAACGCGGGGTTTATCCGCCGCGAGCTTGCGCACGTGATGCGCACGCGCACCGTGCCGTCGCTTACCTTTCTCGAGGACGCGAGCATCGAATACGGCGCGAAAATGGACGAATTGCTTGAAGGACTGCATAAGGACAACAAATGAATACGCTGAAAGAAATTGCCGATCGTTTGAAACGGGTTAAGAGCGTGCGGATTTACACCCATATGCGCCCCGACGGCGATACCGTCGGCTGCGCCGTGGCGCTTTCCCACGCGTTGAATGCGCTCGGGATCGTCAACGAGGTGCTGAACGAAACGCCGATTCCCGAAAAATATCTGTTTTTAGCGGGCGCGGAGAAGATCAAAACGCAGCCGACGTTCTCGGCGCAGGCGTGCGTGTTCGTCGATACGAGCGATTACGCGCGCATCGGATCGCTGCAAACCGATTATCTTGCAAACGCAAAAAAAACGGTCACCTTCAACATCGACCACCACGTTTCCAATACGCGTTACGCGCAATACAATTTCGTGCGCGATCGGGCAAGCAACTGCGAAAACATAGCCGAGCTGATCGCCGAATTGGGCGTTCCGTACGATAAGAATATTGCAAACGCGCTGCTGACGGGTATGGTTTCCGATTCGGGCGCGTTTTCGCATGCCGACGTAAACGGCGATACCTTCCGCGCCGCCGCGCTTTGCGCCGATGCGGGAGCCGACGTGCAGCGGATCACGTACGAAACGTATAAAAAGCAATCGCGCGCGCGGGCGCAGTTCTACGTGGAAGTCCTGCAAAAATTGCGTTTCGAGGCGGAAGAAAAGCTTGCCGTCGCGCTCGTAACGCAGGAACAGCTTAAACGTCACGGCTTGGGCACGGACGCGACCGAGGGCATCGTCGATTTCGGGCTGAACGTCGACACGGTGGAGATCAGCGTTTGCCTGCTTGAAATGAAAGCGGGGCAGTATAAGGTTTCGCTTCGATCGAAGGGAAAGGCGAACGTAAACGAAATCGCGGCAAGATACGGCGGGGGCGGACACGTGCTCGCGTCGGGGTGCATGCTTTTCGGCGATGCGGAAGAGGTGATCGACAAGCTTTCGTTTGAAACGCGTCGGCAGCTTGATTTATGACGGGATTTTTTAACATCGATAAAGAAGAGGGGCGTTCGTCGGGATACGCCGTCAATATTCTCAAACGGCTGACGCACACGCCCTGCGGACATATGGGCACGCTCGATCCGCTTGCATCGGGGGTCTTGCCCGTCGGCGTCGGCAACGCCGCGCGTCTGTTCGATTATTTCCTCGGCAAACAGAAAGTTTACCGCGCAAGGTTTTGCTTCGGCGCAACGACGCCCACGCTCGATCGGGAAGGCGAAATCACCTTCGGCGGAGCCGTCCCTTCGGCGGACGAGATCGAACGCGCATTGCCGCATTTCATCGGGGAAATCGCCCAAATACCGCCCCGTTACAGCGCGGTAAGCGTGAACGGCAGGCGGGGCTACGCGCTCGCCCGTTCGGGAGAAACGTTCGAGATCCCTGCCAAAATCGTGAACATTACTTCGTTTCGTTTGCTCGCTCAGACGGACGAAACCGAATTTTCGTTTGAAATTTGCTGCGGCGCGGGTACGTATATCCGTTCGCTTGCGCGCGATCTTGCTGCGGCGCTCGGCACGCAGGGGTATATGAGCGCGCTCCGCCGCACAAGAAGCGGCGCTTTTACGGAAGAAAACGCCGTTCCGCTCGCCGCCGTCACGCATGATAACGTAGCGGAATATCTCATTCCGACCGACAGCGTGATCGATCTTCCCGTCCTCACGGTTGCAAACGAGCGGCTTTATCATGGATTGACCGTTCCCTGCGATCATGCAGACGGATTGTATAAGCTGTATAGCCCCGAAGGATTTTACGGCTTGGCGCGCGTGCGCGACGGTCTTGTGAAAACGGAGAAAAAACTGTGTTGATCTGCGGTCGGAATGAAAAAATCGACGAGCCTTGCGCGCTGCTGTTGGGCGGGTTCGACGGCTTGCACGTCGGGCACGAAACGCTTTTGTCGCGTGCGCGCGAAACGGGGCTGCCCGTCGGCATCACGGCGATAACGAATTTGAAAGCGGGCGGCGATCTCTTTACGCTTGCCGAGCGGAAACACGTTTTTCAAAAAGAGGGCGTATCGTTCGTCGTCGAACTGCCGTTCGAGGAGATAAAGGATATTTCCGCCGCGCAGTTTCTTGCCGATCTGTTTGCGAACGTGCGCGCCGAAGCGGTGTTTTGCGGCGCGGATTTCCGTTTCGGAAAAGACGCGGCGGGTTCGGCGGAGTTTTTGCGGCAAAACGCGCCTTGCCCCGTTGAAATATGCCCGATACAAATGCGCGGCGGAAAAAAAGTTTCGATCACCGAGGTAAAGGAATTTCTCGGCAAGGGCGATCTGCCTGCCGTCAATTCGTTGCTTTCGGGCGGGTACTTCGTGCAGGGCGTCGTCGAGCACGGGCGGCAAGTCGGCAGAACGTACGGGTTTCCCACGGCGAACGTGAGTTTTTCCGCTGAAAAATATTTGCTGCGCGAAGGCGTTTACCGCGGTTACGTCGAAACGGGCGGCAAAACGTATTCTTCTATCGTCAACGTCGGCGCGCGGCCTACGTTCGGCGTCGAACAGAAAAAAATCGAAGCCTATCTTCACCGTTTCGACGGCGATTTATACGGGAAAATCATTCGGATTTATCCGACGGATTTTGTCCGCCCGATCGTAAAATTTGCATCCGTCGAAGAGTTGAAATCTCAATTAAAAAAGGATTTGGAAACGCTATGAACAAATGCTCGAAAACATTGCCCGAAGGCTGGACGAAGCTCGACAAGATTGATCTGAAAGAAAACAAAAAGCAATTTTGGCTCATGCAAGGTATTTCGATCCTGCTTGCCGTTTTGATGATCGTCGCGGGGTGTTTTATCGTTCACCCGAGCGCTTTTTTCGGGGCAACAGGCATCGAAGAGTATATCGCCATCGCGGTGCTCGTCGTCGGGGCGGTCGTTTACATCGTGCTGCATGAGTTGACGCACGGCGTGTTCCTTTCCGCGTTTACGAGAACGAAGCCGAAATTCGGGTTCGTCGGTTGGGCGGCTTACTGCGGCAACGAGGCGTATTGCAATAAACCCTGTTACGCCGTCGTGGCGCTTTCTCCGCTTGTCGTGTGGGGGATCGTTTTCGGCGTGCTGAACGTCTTTTTTCACGACGGCGCTTGGTTTTGGGTGATCTGGTTTTTGCAGACGATGAACGTTGCGGGCGCGGCGGGGGATCTTTTCGTTTCGTTTAAGCTGTTGTTTTATCCCAAAGAAATTCTCGTTCAGGATACGGGACTTGCCATGACGGTATACCGCAGAATGACGCAGGAAGAAATGCTTTCGTCCGCGGAGAACACGGAGGAGAGATTGTGATTCAATTCGGACCGAGCGGCAATTCACAGAGCTTTTTCGACGAAGGGCATACGCATACCGAAGAGGCGGCGCGATACGTCAAAGAACGCGGACTCGACTGCTTCGAGTATTCGTTCGGGCGCGGCATTATGCTCGGCGAAAGCAAAGCAATTTCGATCGGCGAAGCGTTCCGCGAACAGGGCGTCGAAATCTCCGTTCACGCGCCGTATTTTATCAATTTCGCCAATCCCGACGACGAAATGGCGGCAAAATCTTACAATTACGTGCTCGGCAGCGCAAAGGCGTTGAAGCTCATGGGGGGCAACCGCGTCGTATTCCACCCTGCCTCGCAGGGCAAAGATACGCGCGAAACGGCGGTGTTACGCACCGTCGAGCGGTTAAAAGTGCTGCGCGATTATATTTATCTGAACGACATGCAGAACTTGCTGTTCTGCCCCGAAACGATGGGTAAGACGGCGCAGATCGGCACGGTGGAAGAGATCGTAACGTTCTGTAAGATCGATCCCGTATATACGCCGTGCGTCGATTTCGGGCACGTCAACGCGCGCGGACAGGGGTGTTTGAAGACGGCGGACGATTACAGAAGGCTTTTGGAATACATGATCGCCGAGCTTGGGTATGAGCGCATGAAGAATTTTCACGTGCATTTTTCCAAGATCATGTACGGCGCAAAGGGCGAAATCAAGCACCTTACGTTTGCCGACGAAGTGTACGGTCCGAAGTTTGCGCCGCTTGCGCAGGTGTTGCGCGAGTTGAAGTTGGAGCCTTACGTCGTGAGCGAAGGGGACGGCACGCAGGCGGAAGAAGCCGCGGAAATGAAACGCATTTACGAGAGTTTATAAAGCGTAAAAAAATTCTTGACTTAAAAAGACTACTTTGTTATAATATGGATATGCTTGCGCCGAATTTACGAAAAATCTACGAAAATTCCCATGCGGACGCGCTCTTGATTGAGCAGGATTTTCTGCGCCGCTATCTTACGGGTTTTTATTCGACCGACGGGTACGTGGTGCTGACGGCGGAAAAATGCGTGCTTGTCGTCGATTCGCGTTATATCGAGGCGGCGCAAAAAGCAAAGCTTGCCGACTGCGTGGAAGTGGTAGAAGGCTCGTATTCGGCTGCGTTGGAGCTTGTAAAAGGGCATAAAAATTTGGGCGTTCCCTATCCCTTTATCAATCTTGCGCGCGCGGAAGAACTGAAAAAAGAGGGCTTTTCGCTCAGCGATTGCATGGACGCGCTGAAAAACGCCATGCTGATTAAAACGGAGCGCGAGTTAAAGCAAATCGCTCGCGCCTGCGAAATCGCGGAGGACGCCTTTTTGCGTCTGCTGCCGCAGATCAAGGAAAGAATGTGCGAACGCGAAGTCGCCGCCCTGTTGGAATACGAAATGCGCGCGCTCGGCGCGGAAGGCGTTTCGTTCGATACGATCGCGGCGTTCGGGGCGAACGGCAGCGTGCCGCATCACGAAACGGGAGAAACGCGGCTGCGCTTCGGCGATGCGGTGTTGATCGATTTCGGGTGCAAAACGGAAGGGTATTGTTCGGACTGCACGCGCACCTTCCTGTTCGGCGACGATAAAAAACACGAAAAATTCAAAGAAATTTACGCGCACGTCCTTGCGGCGCACGAACGCGTGATCGAGCGCGTTGCGGCTGGAATGACGGGGCAGGAAGCCGACGCGATCGCCAGAGGGTATCTGAAAGAACAAGGGCTGGACAAGTACTTCACCCATTCCTTAGGGCACGGGATCGGCTTGCAAATACACGAATACCCCGTTTTATCGCCCCGTCGGGAAGACGTTTTGCAAGACGGCATGGTTTTTTCCGACGAACCGGGCGTTTATATCGCGGGGGAGATCGGCGTAAGAATCGAAGACAGTTTGTATATGAAAGACGGAAAAGCTCATTCTTTCATGAAAAAAACACAGAAAAATCTAATTATTTTGTAAATAGAGGAGATCAAGAACATGGCACAGATTATGGCAGGCGACATCAGAAAAGGTTCGACGTTTGAATATAAAAGCGGCGTCTACACCGTTACGGAGTTCCAGCACGTAAAACCGGGCAAGGGCGCGGCGTTCGTCCGTACGACCTTGAAAAACGTCGTTACGGGGCAAGTCCTTTCCGACGAAACGTTCAACCCCACGACCAAGCTCGAAACGGCGCAGGTCGAAACGAAGAAGATGACGTATTCGTATACGGACGGCGAGTTCTATTATTTCATGGATCCCGAAACGTTCGACATGATCACGCTTAACTTCTCGCAGGTAGAGGACGCGCTCAAATATATCCGCGAGAACGATACCGTTACGGTAAAATCGCTCAACGGCGCGGCGTTCTCGGTCGAACCCGAAAACTTCGTCGAATTGAAAGTCGTCGAGGCGGAGCCGGGCGTAAAGGGCAACACCGCGACCAACGTCACGAAAGCGGCGAAAGTGGAAACGGGCGCAACCTTCCAGGTTCCCATGTTCGTAAACGAAGGCGATACCATTCGTATCGATACCCGCACGGGCGATTACATGAGCCGCGTCTAAACGCCGTTCATGAAAGTCGTCTATTTGGGGACGGGTGCGGCGGAAGGCATTCCCGCGCTCTTTTGCAACTGCGAATTTTGCAAACGCATGCGCGCCGAGGGGCGCGTGCGTTCGCGTTCGCAAATTTTGATTGACGAGCTGTCCGTTGATTTTCCGCCGGACGGCTTTTATCATGCCGCGAAGTTCGGCGCGGATTTTTCCGCAATACGCTATATCCTCGTTTCGCATTCGCATATGGATCATTTTTACGCGCATGATTTTATTCTGCGCGGATACAAGTACGCGGCGGACATGAGCGCGCCCGCGCTCGATCTCTTTTTGAACGAGGAAAGCGCGGAAGTGTTTTACGAGAGCACTCGCCGCGAGCTGCGCAACGACGTAGCCCAAACCCTTAATTTACACCGCGTGAAGAGCTTTCAGAAAATGACCTTCGGCGGTTTTACGGTGCATACGCTCAAAGCGCAGCATTCTTCGCGCGATCCGCTGCTGTTCCTCATCGAAAAGGACGGCAAGCGCGTTCTGCATCTGCACGATACGGGCGCAGTGCCCGAGGAAACGTATTCCTATCTTGCCGCGCTGGAAAAAAAGCCGTGCGACCTGATCACGCTCGACTGCACGTTTTTATGGGATAAAACCCCGTCGGGCGCGCGCCATATGGGCTTGGACGAAAACGCGCGCGTTTTGCGGCGGTTGGAAGAACTCGGCTACATCGGAGACGGCACGAAAAAAGTTATTACGCATTTTTCGCACAACAGCCGCCCGAGCGAAGAGAGCTTGAAACGGGCGGAACGCGAATACGGCGTGATTGCCGCATACGACGGCATGACTTTGGAATTATAAAAAACCCCGCGCTCACGGCGCGGGATTTTTGTTAGTTGACGGCGGGCAGAAAAACGTAATAAAATCCTTCTTCCGATTCGCCGAAGATGATTTCAAAGGGCAGCAGTTTGATGCGCTGTCTGCGCTTGATGGGATAAGGGCGTGGAGTCGGGCGTTCGTCTTGTCCGTCTTGATCCTGTTTCGGTTCCTCCGAAGTTTCAGGACCGTCGTAACAGGGCGGCGTGTTCGGAACTTCGGGACAGACAGGGCAGTCGGGAATGCGCGCGCGTTCGTCGTCTTCCGTAGGAAGGGCGGGCAGCGGAACGGGTACGCCTTCCGCGTTGCATTCCGATTTATTGGCGCACGCCGCCGCGCCGAACAGGCAGGCGCAGGAGAGAATTGTTGCAAATGCCGTTTTGAATATCTTTTTCATATAAGCAGTATGCGGTAGATATTCGGTATTATTCGCTTGCAAAAATTTTTTTAACGTGGTATAATCATAAAAAAAATGGTTCCGAGCGGAAAGTATATTCCGACCGCAAAGACGCGTAAACAGAAGTTTCGGCAAGCAGACTTGCCGTGCCTTCCCCGTGGTCTTTGCGCGGGGGAGGTTTTTTTATGGAAGAAACAATGCAAAAGCGCATCGCCGTTTTGTCGGTCATCGTCGAGGAGCGGCGTTCTGCCGAACGCATTAACGCCTTGCTGTCCGAATACGGGGCATATATCGTGGGCAGAATGGGAATACCGTATCGGGAAAAAGGCGTTTCGGTCATCTGCGTCGTGCTCGATGCGAGTACCGAAACGGTGAACGCGCTTACGGGCAGAATCGGGAAGATTGAAGGCGCGTCCGCAAAAACGTTATTCAGTAAATATTAAAGGAGTATCTCATATGAAAAAAATGTTATGCGTGTTCGGTGCCGTGCTTGCGGCGGCAAGCGGACTTATCTTTACCGCGTGCGGCGCGAAAGCAGAGGGCGGCGACGAGTTGAACAGAGAAAATCTTGCCACGTTGAAGGGCAAAACGGTAGGGGTTGCGCAGCTTAACAACGTTCCGGGACTTACGTTGCAGGCGACTTTGAAAAAACACGGCGTGGATTACGTCGTGCTCGACGGCTTGCAGGCGGCAAAATCCGAAGATAAGGTCAATCTCGTCGCGGTCGAGGCGGAGGATATGTCGCCCGCTTTGGGGTGCGATTATTATCTTTGCCCCGAGCCCGCGGCGACGGCGAAGATAAACGGCACGAAGGATAAGCCCGTTTCGCTCGTCTATGCGGGGAGCTTACAGGAATTGTACGGCGGGGAAGAAGGGTATCCGCAAGCCGTGTTGGTCGCGAAAAACGATCTTGCGGGCGACACGGTGACGGGAGAGTTGGTGAGTTCGTTTGCAGGCAACGCGCAATATTTGGCTTCGGCGCAGACGGCGGAAATTCTTTCGTTGTTGGCGGAAGTGCGTACGAGCGGCTTGAAGCCCGCGTTCGGCGAACAGAATTTGAACGCGGAAGTGGTTGCGAACTGTTCGGTGCGTTACGTGCCCGCCGCCGAGAACAAAGAGAAAGTAAACGCCTTTTTGGGCGAACTTGCCGCCGTCAGCGCCAATGCGGCGAAAGCCGTTTCGGACGAGTTTTATTATACGGGGGATTTTACGGCGCAGCCCCAAAACCAGACCGTGCGCAAGGTTTACGTTCCGGACGGCGCGCCCGCGCTCGGCATCGTCAACGCGCTTTCGCAAAAGAACGCGGCGTTTGAATTTCACGTGATCGACGCGCAGGCGGTTGCGGGATACGTGACGGGCGCATCGCCCGCCGCCGATTATTGCGTGCTGCCCGTCAATTTAGCGAGCAAGCTGCTCGGCTCGGGCGACGCGTACCGCATGCTCGGCACGGTCACGAACGGAAATCTTTACTTTTTAACGGTGAAAAACGCTTGAAAAAGAACTTTGCAATCTCCGCATCCGCTATTCTTTTTTTGTGGCTGATCTGGATCGTCGCCTATTTTGCGGTCGGCAACGATTATCTTCTTCCGTCGTTTTGGGAAACGTTCGCATCAATGGGGTGCTTGTTGGGCGGCAAGGCGTTTTGGGTCGCGTTCGGCGCGTCGCTGCTACGCACGCTTTTAGCGTTTGCGGTTTCCTTTTTGTTCGGCGTGACGTTTGCCGTGCTGGCGCGCTGTTTTTCGCCTGTACGCGCTTTTTTCGCGCCGATCGTTTCGTTTTTGCGCACCGTTCCTACCTTGGCGGTCGTGTTGCTGTTGCTTGCCTGGCGGATCGCGCCGTCCGTCGCGCCCGTGCTCGTCGGCATGCTCGTGCTGTTCCCCGCCGTATATGCGGCGGCGCTTGCGAGCTTCGATGAGGTGGCTCAGTCTTACGGGCGGCTTGCAACCGTTTACAACGTAAGCGTACGGCGCAGGGTCTTTCAAATGTACCTGCCGCTGTGCGCGCCCGCGTTGCTGTCGCAGAGCGGCGCGATTTTATCGCTCGGGTTGAAGATCGTCGTTTCGGGCGAGGTGCTGGCAAATACTTACCGCAGCTTGGGCGGCATGATGCAGGACGCGAAAATGTTTACCGATATTCCGACGCTGCTGGCGCTTACCCTCGTTTGCGTGCTTGCGGGCTTTGCGCTCGAGGGGATTTGTTACGGAGCGCACAAGCTTATCGTGAGGTGGCGGCAATGAAGATCGAAAATCTGTCCAAGCGCTACGGAGAGGTCAAGGCGCTCGACGCGCTCGATATACAGCTGCGCACGGACGAAATCACCGCCGTGCTCGGCGAGAGCGGCGCGGGGAAAACTACGCTGCTCAACGCGATCGCGGGTTTGATCTCTTACGAGGGAAAAATCGACGGCGTAAGCGGCGCAAAGCCCGTCCGCAGGGAGCGGTGCTCCTATTTGTTGCAGGACAGCGCGCTGCTGCCCAATCTGACGGCGGAGCAAAATTTGAAATTCGTTCTTCCCGAAACCGAATGGAAGAAGATTCCCGCCATGCTCGAACGGGTGGGGCTGGGCGGCAAGGCGTCCGCGCGTCCGCGCGCGCTTTCGGGAGGTGAAAAACAGCGCATTGCGATCGCGCGCGCGTTTTTGTATCCGCACGATCTGTTGTTGATGGACGAGCCGTTCGCGTCGCTCGATCTTGCGCTGAAAAAATCGCTGATCGCGCTCGTGCGGGAGCTGCGCGAAGAGCGGGGCGGCGGCGTGGTGTTCGTCACGCACGACGTGCACGAAGCCGTCATGCTGTCGCACCGCGCCCTCGTGCTGAAAAAGGGCGCGCTCGTATGCGATCTTCCCATCGCGCCCGAAAATACGCGCGACTTTTATTCGACGCCCGCCGAGGAGAGCACGCTTGTCCGTGCGCTTACGGAATAAAACGTAAAAACAAAAAACCGTTCCGAAGGCGTCGGGACGGTTTTTTTTTTACTAAATTTTTCAAAAATAATTCGACAAAAAGTTGACATCTTGTCATAATCGTGATATGATATTGTCATAATAAAATATTACAGATAATAAACTTGTCATAAATCGGTTTTTTTTAATATGAAAAAGAGAGAAAGCGGCTCCGAGCTGCATACAATTCAAAATGAAAAGCGTCCGCGCGTCGTAAAAAAACGCAGCGGTAAAACTGCGTTCAAGGCAAGAAGGCACCGCCGCCTGACGCAGGTTCTTGCCATGTTTTCCTGTTTCGCCATTCTCGGCGTCGGTATTTTTGCGATCGGTTCGATTTTTAACAAAGCCGATCCCAACGTCGTCGACCCCGGTTTCGTAACGGTTTCTTACGAGCTTCCTTCGGACGGATCGCTTCCCTCCGATCACAGCGCGCTTGAAAACGTCGGCTATATGAACAAGCGGTTTGCGGGTCAGACCAAATGGTATTCCGAAATGCACGGTGCGACGGTCGCCAACACGATGGGCATTAACGTCAACCAATCGGTCAATACCTACAAACAATTCGATAACGAAACGCTTATCATGGCGGATATTACGGCGAGCAGCATGGTAAATAAGGCGCGCCAATTTTGCTATCGCGGCGATGAAGTCATTTGGCGCATGGGCAGCGGAAGTTCTTCCTCGTGGGCGACGGGCGCAAAGGGCGAGGATTGTTTTGCCAAGCTTTCTGCCATGCAGTGGCAGGAAGGCACGCCTTACGGACATATGTCGCTCGCGTCGTTTACCGAGAAAAACGGACTTCCCGGCACGGGCTTTTCGGTTTACGTTATCAACGAGGAAACGCTTCTTAGCGCCGACGCGGTGGTCGATCACGGCGACGGCACGTATTCGCAGACCTATTATCTCGATCCCGCGACGGATAAAGCGCCCTGCCATTACGTAAACCAAATGGTGTTTACGGGCGATCTGCCTTCGCTTCCTTCTTTCAACTATATTACGGTCACGTATACCTTCGATCAGTCGTGGCAGATTTTGCGTTCGGAGATCGACGAACAGTATACGGCGGTCATGGGCGTCAGCGCGACCTGCACGTCCGCATACCGCACCGATTTTGAATACGGCACGCACAAAGCGGAATCGACGGCGTTCGACGATTACTTCAAATCGCATTTCGGCGCGCCGTTTACCGAACCCGACGTAAAACAGGAGGTCACTCCGCTCAATTGTTTGACCTCGGCGTTTGCGAGCGTGCTCACGCAGCCCGTCACGTTTGATTTGTCGCTTTGCATAAACGGAAACGCCGTTGCGGGCAAGGTGTACGTGGACGTCGGCGAAATGAGCCTCGATACGATGGAGATTCGCGCGCAGATCGGTGGCGTGAAGCTTTGGCTCCAAAACGGTACGGCGTTTATAGAATACGGCGGCATGAAAATCAAACTTACCGTTTCCGAACTGATTGAGCTGATCGGATCGATCACGGGATCGTCGGGCGGTCTTTCGCTCGATACCGACGCGCTTTTAGGCGCGTTGGCGGAAGGGGAATTTACATACGACGAGCAAAGCGCGACGCTTTCTTCCACGCTTTCGCTCGGCTTCGACCTTCCCGTCGTGTTCCGTTTCGATATCGACGAAGAGGGCAACGTTTCGCTCGGCAACGTGATCGCCAATATCGTCGTGGAAAATCTTGCCGTTTCGTCTTTCGATTTGGGCAAACTCGAAATCGGCGCTTCGCTGCAATTCGGCGAAGGCGGTTTAAGCGCGCTGAGCGCGGAGGAGCAGGCGAAGTTCGTTGATTTTGCGCCGCTTGCTCGCGACGTTTTAACCGTTCTCCGCTCCGAGGTTCTGGCAATCGATCTTTCTTATCGCGGCGAAGGGTTCGCCGTGGAAGGCGCGCTCGATATTGCGCTCGGCGATCTCTCTTCCTATGATTTTAACGATCTTAGCGCGTGCGCGCTTGCCGCGCAGGGTACGGTGCGCGTTACGCTCGGCGGTGCGGAAAAGACGGTTGCGCTTGCTTATCGCAAGGGCGTGCTGTTCGTCGACGCGGACGGCGTAAAGCTAAAAGCCGACGTAAAAGAGGGCGCCGCTTTGATCGGGCGGCTCTTATCTGACGAACAAAACGGGCAAACGGAGCAGACGGCGTTCGATCTCGGCGCGATCCTTTCGCAGGTGTTCAGCGAGGATTTCGCGCGTTTGTTTGCGTGCGCGCAGACGGAAAGCGGCGCGGAAATCTTGATTCTCGGCACGGAACTGCTCGAAAAATTGGGAGTAAATTTTGCGCTCGGCGAGGTAAAATTGACGCTCGGCGGCGGTACGATCGGCGCAAGCGCGTTCGGCGTGCAGGTCGGCGTTTCGGCAAGTAAAAACAAGATTGCGGACGTAGACGAAACGCAATACGCCGCGATTCTTCCCTATGTGCAGCCCGTGCTCGATCTTGTAAAGAGCGAGGCGATTTCGGCGGCGGTCCGCTATGAAAACGGCGCTTTGGCGCTCGGCGGAACAATAACGTTCAGCCTTGCAAACCGCGCGGCATACGGCACGCTTGCTCTCTCGTACGAGGACGGCGCGGCGGTATGCTCCAAAACGTTGGATTTTGCTTACATATATGCCGAGGACGGCGGCGCGTTGTATCTTGCTCTGGACGGATTAAAGGTGAAGGCGCAGGCGCGCGAGCTTGTCGGCGTGCTGACGAAATTATTTGCAAACGAAATACCTGCGTTCGACGCGAATGCCGACTTGCTTTCCGTGCTCGAAAAGCTGCTTGCATTCGATTTCGGCACGCTTTTGAACGTGAGCGAACAGGATGAAACGCTCAGCATCGTCGTATACGGCAGCGAGCTGCTCCGCGCGTTGGGGATCGAATTCGACCTCGGCAACGTTTCGATCGATATACATAAGACGGGCGCGGTCGAAATTACCGCGTTGGGTGCGCAAATTACGCTTACCGCAAGCGAATATGCTGCGCCCGTCCTCGAAGGGTATACCGATGTAACCGAATTGGTTGCACGGCTTCCCGCCGTTTTGGAACAAAAGAGCGTCGCGTTCGCGGGTTCGTTCCGTATGTTCGTAGGAAATAACGCGATCGACGTGGAAGTGACGCACGGCGCGCTCGGATTTGCCGACGGGTTGAACCTGTATGCCGCGTTAAACGTGACGATCGGTGGAAACCGTATAAACGCCGTTTTGAACGTGACGCAGGAAGATATCGCGTTTGTCGTCGACGGCGTGGCGGCGCGCGTGCGGTTCAGCGAATTCAAGGATATTGCATCGGCGGTTTCGTCGCTCTACAAACAGCTTGCCTCTGCCGTGAACGGCATGATCGTCACGGGCGAAGAGGACGGTTTGCTTGCCGACGACATCGAAGCACTTATGGTCAAACTCGGCGTAACGGAATTATTCGCAAGCTTTGCGCAGAAATTCGACGCGTCGTTGCTTGCTCAAATCGCGATCGGCGCGCCCGTACGCGCGGACGGAATCTGCACGCTGTCGTTCGGCGCGTTCAAAGCGGAATTGCTGAACGCGGGAGAAAACAGACTCCTCGGTGCGGTGCTGTCGTATGAGGACGAAAAATTCGCGCTTACGGGCGGTCTTAGCGTGTTCGAGGGCGGCGTGCCCGCCATGCCTGCGGGCGATTATCTCGGCGCGGACGATTTTATCGAGCTGCTCGATTACGCGAGCGCCGCCGTCAATACGCTTACGGCGGGCAATCTTACCGTTTCGTTCCGAAAAGGCAACGTTGTTTCGACGCAGACGGAGAACGGCGCGGAACAGACAACGCAGTATGACGTGAGCGGTAAGATACAATATTATTCGGGCGGTAAATATCCTTTCGTGATCAACACGGCGGATAAAGCCGTAACGGTAAACGCCGATCTGTATTTGCACGTCGAATTTTCTTACGTCGATCAAAACAAAAACGGCGAAGGGATCTTCCTGAACCTTGATTTGCTCGATTACGACGAGAACGGTGTTTTGGATTTCTTCGTTACGCTCTCCCGCTTTGCCGCGGACGATGCGCGATACATGCCGCTCAAACTCTATGCCGATGCAAACGAAATCGTAAACATTCTTGCCTGCGGCTGCGCGCTGCTCGGCGTTGATTTCGATTTGGTAAACGATTATCTTATTTCGCATTATCTCGACGTAAAAACGACGGCGCAGCTCCGCGCGCTCGGTTCGTCGCTGTTGAAGTCGTTCGGGATCGGCGATCTGTTCGCCGCGTTTGCGGGCGGAGCGGCTGTTTCGCAAGAGCAGACGGAAACCTTCATTCGGGATATCGTGATCGGAAAAGAATTGTTTACGATCGAGGCGGGCGGCGTTCGCATCGAGGTCGGCAAGACTTCTTCGCCCGACGAAACGGGCGCGATGCGTTCGTATCTGACGGGCGTCGGCGTGCTTGCGGGCGATACCTGCGTCGAAGTTGCGATCGACGCGCTTTCCGCGGTTTTTGTGCCGACCGTTACGCTCGACGAAAGTTATTTCAAGCTCGAAGGGGTCGCGCGGCTCCTCAAACTGCTTGCAACGAGCGCGACGCAGCCCGACGACGCAAGCGAAACGGGTTATGCGCTCGGCGATCATTATTATATCGACGGAAAAATCACACTCAATATGGTGTTAAATCTGTTCGGCGGAATTTCCGTCAAGGGCGTGGACGTTAAGCTGGCTCTTTCGGTAAGCGTCGGCGAGAACGGGGAGGTTTCCCTCGATCTCCATGTGGAAGTGCCCGGCGTCGCCGTGACGAGTTTCGTTGCGATCAACGGCAAAACGGTAACCGATATCACGCTCAAAGAGGGCATGATTTACATAAAACGCGTCCAGCACAGCTATTACGACGGATCGAAAGAGAAATTTTATCCCAGCCCCGTGACCGTATACCGCGTGATGCCGCTTGCTTCGTTTACGGACGATCTTATCAATCAGCTTGCGTTTGCGCTTAATTTCGGGAAACTCATCACCGATAATCTGGGCAGTACGGGCGGCGACGGCGCGCAGACGCCCGCCGAAACGCAAGACTTCGGCGCGATCTTCAAAAGCTATATCGTTTCCTGCGTTTATGCGGAAAATACCGACGGCACGTGCGATTATACGCTTACGCTGAACGGCGACAGTTTGTTAAAGGGGTATCTCGGCAACGTCGTCGTGCAAATCGGGTCGGACTATCTTCCCGACGGCAGCGAAGTGATTTCCGATTTGGGAATTGCTACGACGCTTACGGTATCGGTGCTGAAAGTGGACGTTTCGGGCGCGCTGCGTTTTGAAAATCCATGCGGTATCACCGCAAACGAGATCACGACCGACGTGGCGGGCATCGTTTCAACGGCAATGGAGAAGGCGCTGAGCGAGGCGCAGAAAGCGGAATGGAAAGACATTCCGTATATCGAAGGGCAGACGACGAGCGTTTCCTACGTGCTTGCGGGCGAAACGATCGCAACGCAAGACGTTCTCTTCGACGGCAAAACGGGCGAATGCTATGCCGACTTAAAAGCGCCCGACAGCGCGCAGTTCGAGCATAAGGGATACGAAATCGTTTGGGATTTTTCGGGCGTATTGCACGGGGACGACGGAAAATATTACGTTTCCGCCAACCAGATCATTTATGGATCGTATCGCGCGAAAACGTACCGCTTAACGCTGACCGATGGAAAAGACTGGTCGGTGGCATTCGATTACGTGTACGGAACCGATTTGCTTGCGGAAATCAACAAAACGTTTGCAACGCAGCAATATTTCGCGGTTTCTTGTTCGCTCACGGCGGACGACGTGGCAAACGGCGAGCGCGAGGCGCTTGTCGTGTGGGAAACGCATAATTATTCGGTTACGTATTACGATCAAGACGGAAAGGAATTTGCAAAACAGTTCTACAAAGCGGACGCGGCGCTTACCTATCCCGAAAACGCGCCTGTGCGTGTGGGCTATCTGTTCGACGGCTGGCAGAACGCCGACGGCGTACGGATAGAGAACGGCAGCGCGGTGACGGCGGATACGGCGCTCTATCCCGTTTGGAAGATCGACGACAGCAAGGAAATCACCGTTCGCCTTTACAGCGATTTGCGTTACGCGGACGCCGCGTTCGATCCCGATCGGGACGGCTATTACACCGAGGTAACGTTCGACGAGACGAGCGGGTACGCGCTTTCCGATTTGCGGTTGGAAGGCTATCAGCAAATGGGCTGGTGGTATCGGGAAGAAAACGGCGCATGGACTCGCGTAACAAACGTCGAAGGGAAAAACGGCGCGATCCTGTGGGCGGTTTGGATCCGTAATATCAAAGTCACCGTTACCAACTTCGCCAAGAAGAGTTCGACGTATACGATCGAAGGCAAAGTGGAAGGCGGCGCGGTTTACGGCAAACAGAGCAAAGAAATCTATCTTGCCGCGGGCATGAGCGAGAGCACGGCGGGCGTTTATACGATTTACAACGGCGACGGGAAAAAGTCGGATAATCTTAAATACGGCGACGAAATCGTGATCAATTACGGCGACGACGGCGTGGGCACGTTCTCCAATTCGGGTATGACTTCGTTCAACGCGCTTCTCTGGGGCGGCGCGTCTTACGGCGGGATCAGAATTACAAAAACGTTCCGCTACGGCGAAGGACTCTCGGTTTCGACGGAAAGCGCTTCGTACGTTTCCTTGAACACGTACACCGTTACCTATCAAAACGAAAACGGCGAAACCATACAAACGGTGAGCGGCATTCGCGCCGATTTCCCTTACGACGCTTACGACAGTAGCGTTTACGTCGACGAGCTTGCCGATCGCGATGGCATTGCCGTTCCCGTGAAAGAGGGATATACGGGCAGATGGGAGCACGTCGCCGTCGCGGGGAACATTACGGTGAAACCTGTTTACACCGCCGCGTAACGTAACATTCAGAAAACGCTTGCAGAATCTGCAAGCGTTTTTTTTGCATATAAAAAACACCCGCGGCAATGCCGCGGGTGCGTTTTGTTTTGCGATTACTCTTTGCCTGCCATTTTCTTATAGCCTGCAAGACGCTGTTTGGAAGATTCCTCGGTTTTGCGGAACAGCTCTTCCGCGACCTCGGGCTGCGTCTTTTTGAGCGACGCATAACGCGTTTCGCCCAAGATGAACGATTGATAGTCGCCCGTCGGGTCTTTGCTGTCAAGCGAGAAGGGCGTTTCCGCCTGCGGGTTGTAACGGTAGAGGTGCCAATATCCGCAGTCGACCGCCGCCTTTTCTTCGGATTGCGATTTGCTCATGTTGATGCCGTGGTTGATGCAAGGCGCGTAGCAGATAATAAGCGAAGGTCCGTGGTAAGCCTCGGCTTCTTTCAGCGCTTTTACGAGCTGCGCTTTGTCTGCGCCCATGGCGCACTGCGCCACGTAAACATAGCCGTAGGATGCGGCGATCATGCCCAAATCCTTCTTTTTCACGCGTTTGCCCGAAGATGCGAACTTCGCAACCGCGCCGATCGGGGTGGACTTCGATGCCTGTCCGCCCGTGTTGGAATAAACTTCGGTGTCGAGCACAAGCACGTTCACGTCTTCGCCGCTTGCGAGCACGTGGTCGAGTCCGCCGTAACCGATGTCGTACGCCCAGCCGTCGCCGCCGATGATCCAGAACGATTTTTTAACGAGGCAGTCTTTATCGGCATAGATTTCTTTTTCGAGCGCGTCGCATTCGCAGCCGCAGTCTTTGCATTCTTCGATGCGCGCGATCAGCTCTTTCGCGGCAACTTTGCTCGCTTCGGCGTCGTCCATGCCTGCGATCCAGGCTTCGCACGCCGCTTTGCCTTCCGCCCATTCTTTCCACAGGTCGGCAAGCTTTGCGATCTTGTCTTTCAGCGTCGCTCTTCTTGCCTTGTAAGCGAGGTTCATGCCGTAACCGAATTCGGCGTTATCCTCGAAGAGGGAGTTCGCCCAAGCCGGTCCGTGACCCTGTTTGTTGGTCGTATAAGGGCAGGTGGGGGAAGAACCGCCGTAAATCGAAGAGCAGCCCGTTGCGTTTGCAACGATCATTCTGTCGCCGAAGAGCTGCGTGATCACTTTTACGTAAGGCGTTTCGCCGCAGCCTGCGCACGCGCCCGAGAACTCGAACAGCGAAGGCGTGAACTGTGATTTTTTCACGTCCGCCATCTTGACGGCAGAAAGGTCGACTTCGGGCAGGTCGACGCTGTATTCCCAATTCTTCGTTTCCGCTGCTTCCATTTCCGCAAACGGCGCCATGGTAAGCGCTTTGTTACCCTTCATGCCGGGGCAGACGTCAACGCAGACGCCGCAGCCCATACAGTCGAGCGGGGATACCTGAATGCGGAATTCGTGATTCGGAACGCCCGTTGCGGGTTTGGTTGCGAATCCTTCGGGTTTCTCCGTTCCCGCCGCAACAAGCGCGGGGCGGATGCAGGCGTGCGGGCAAACGAACGCGCACTGGTTGCACTGAATGCAGTTTTCCATGATCCATTTGGGAACGGCAACCGCAACGCCGCGTTTTTCGTATTTGGTCGTGCCCGTGGGTACGGTGCCGTCGGCATTGAACGCCGAAGAGGGCAGCTTGTCGCCTTCCAAAGCAAGGATGGGCGCAACCACGTTGCGGAAATAATCGTTGTCCGCAAGCGAGATCATCTCTGCGCCTTCCGTCGCGGTCGCCCACGATGCGGGAATGTCGATTTGGATCAAATGTTCTTTTGCCGAGTCGATCGCGTTGTAGTTCATCTGCACGATCGCGTCGCCCTTTCTCGCAAACGACTTGTAAGCCATTTTCTTCATCAGCTCAACCGCTTCCGCGTAGGGCATAATCTGTTCGTTGATGCAGAAGAACGCCGATTGCAGAATGGTGTTGGTTCTGCCGCCGAGACCGAGCTTTTTCGCAATGGAAATCGCGTCGATCACATAGAGCTTCGCCTTTTTCTTGGCAAGCGCGTTTTTGACCTTGGCGGGAAGGTTCTTTTCCAGCTCTTCCACGCTCGTCCAAGGAGCGTTCAACAGGAAAGCGCCGCCTTTTTTCAGATCGCTGACCATGTCGTAGCGAATGATATACGAGGGGTTGTGGCAGGCAATGAAGTCCGCCGCGTCGATAAGGTATTCGCTCTGAATGGGGGACTTGCCGAAGCGCAGGTGCGAAACGGTGATGCCGCCCGATTTCTTGGAATCGTAGAAGAAATAAGCCTGCGCGTACATATCGGTATGATCGCCGATGAGATCGGAAGAGCGTCGTGTAGGGAAA
>CAJUGP010000015.1 GCA_910586365.1 uncultured Christensenella sp.
TGCCCTTTCGCTACGATATCGTTTACGAATTCTTCCACGGCGTTGGCATAGTTCAAGCTGACCTCATACCCGTCGACCCCCGTCACCACGTTCACGACCGCCACGCCGTGCTCCGTCAACTTGCGGTAATCGCGTTCGCCGCAAAAAAAGCGGGAAAGATTGATGATGCCTTCCGAACGGTGGGCATAACAGCTTGCATAATAATCGACGCGGTTGTCGTTTGCGATGATGATCGAAAGACGGTATCCCGCCGCGGTAGCCGTTTCGTACATGCCGTGATAGATATCCCCGAAATTTTCAAGGGAGTTGATGAGCACGGAAATCTGCTTCGTGGAATTCATCTTAAAACTGCGCGCTAACAAGTTCGGTTCGTATTCGAGTTCTTCCACCGCTTTGAGCACGCGTTCTTTTACGCTTTCGCTTACGAATTTCGTTCCGTTCATCACGTTGTAAACGGTGGAAGGCGCCACGCCCGCCCGCTTTGCCACGTCGTTTCGGCTGACCGGTCTTTTCATAGAGTTATAATCCTCGCTGTAAACTTACTTATATGTACCCGAATTATTCACTCCGTAAACATAACATATTCTGCCGAGCGGCGCGACGTCGCCGTTTACGTACAATTCCGCCACGTCGAAATTCTTTTGCAGATTGTCCGCAACCTTAAACGTAAGCGTATAATCTCCCGCGATGCCGAGCGCCGCCTTTTCCACGGCGATCCGCATGATATTTCCGCTCACCTTCAAATCGCAATCGGCGATCTTTTCGCCGAACGACGACGCCCCCACGCGGTGCAGCGACGTTTTCCCCGCCTGCGGCGCGCGGTTTAGCACGTACCGCAAGCCCTGCCAGCCGCCCTCCGCGCCCGATACGCCGAGAAACACGTTCATCCAATTTTCGTCGCCCTGCGTATGCGGCGTGATCTCTTCCGCCGTTTGAATGAGGAAATAAAGCTTTTTCGCGTCGCTCATGACACGGATCTCTTTGATATCGTTGCGCCCCGTATTGTTGATAAGCTCTTGCTGCCCCGAAGTATCCAGCGCGTTGCGCGCAACCGTTTCGCCAGAAAAATCGCGGTAGACCGCTTTCGCCTCGTTCCAGGGCGCAAGCGAAGTCATCAGCGCCGAAAGGTCTTTTTCGCTGTCCGTATAGGCTGCGCCGTTTGCGACTCCCTTATATGCGCGCACGTTGCGCACGAGCGAAAGATAATAATTGTCGAGATATTCCGCGTTCATCTCGATATCGCGCGAGAACTCCATATTGAAGGTATCGACGAAATGGCAGTACTTTGTGCCGAGAATACTGCTGTTCGCCTGTTTCTGCGCGATCCACTCGTTCCAGCCCGTGACGAACACCAGATCCACGTCGTCGCTGTCGTCGCCGTTCGTTTTACGGTCGAGCACCGTTTTCCATTGCTGCTCGAAGTTGGTCCCTTCGGCGAGCGAACGGGCGCGGCTGTTGGCGTTTACGGTATGATCGTACCCCCGCCCCCAATTCGCGTTATATACTTTTTCGATATACTCGTCGCTGAACGCAATGCCGTTTTTGGCAAGCTCGGCGCGGTTTTCGGGCGCGAACAAGCCCGAATCGCTGAAATCGGCAAGAATGCCGTTCGATTTGCGCATCAGTCCCACGTGCTGCGAAACGGAAACGCTCATCACGTTGCCGATCTGCGCATCCGTATAGGTATCCTGCGGATAATTCCAATCGATCCAAGGAAACCGCGTACTCTCGATCGGTGCGTTCGGCCACTGCGGTTTTTTGAAATAGAATGCGGAATCGGTGACGGAATTTCCCGTATTCGATCCGATGATCCAAGGTTTGTTGCGGTTTCCGCAAAACCAAAGATCTTTGTATTCCTCGTAGGTGTAAAAAGTGTCGTAAATCTGCTGCACTTCGGTTTGGGAAGTGGGTTCGTGAACGGAAGTCAGAAACATGACCTTGGGCACGTTGAACCCCTGTTTGCTGTATTCGAGCAGCAAATCGAGGAACGCGTACGCCTGCGAATCGTAAATTCTTCCGTTGCTCACGTCGAACGTGATAAAATCCAACCCCGCATGAATGAACAGTTCGATATGCTTGCGGATCACCCACGGGTCTTCGGCGTTGTAATATCCGTAAAGCGGTTCGCCCCAATAGTGAAAGGAATTGACCTCGGGCGTTCCGCCGTCCGCCTGCCGCGCGAGCAGCTCGCTCATGACGGTGTGATTTTTTTCGTATTCGTTCGTAACGTCTTTGATCGGGCTTTGATCCGACCCGTTCCAAAGAAAATAAAAAATACCGACGTATTTTTTATCCTCGTAACCCGATACGGGCGAGAACGTGCGCCCGACGTCGTCGGTTGCCGTCGTGTTCAAAAACCCGTTTTGGAAGCCTTTTGGATCGGGCAGCAAACCCGTATCGTCCTCTGCGGGCGTTCCGCCGCACCCTGCGACCGCGAAACACATGGCAAAAGCCATCATAGCCGCAAGTATTCTACTTTTCTTTTTCATTGCCGTTTCCTTCGCGGTGTGGAAACGGCGGAGAAATCGCGCTCCGCCGCCCTACCGCTGAAAATCTTTTTATTTCGGTCAATTCATGGGATCGGTCGAGAAATTCACGTCGCCCGAAATGTAGGCGGAAAGATTTTGCTCTTTTAAGCCGCGCCATTTTGCGTAATTGCCGAATCCGCTTGCCACAAGATCGTATATCGTAGAACCGTATGCCGTCCAATCGTCGGAGCTGCCGCGCAGATAATTGCTTATCTGTTCGTTGACGAGCGTTTGCAATTTGCCCGAAGTCACCATAATGCCCGTGTTTTCCGTGTACCAATTCGCAAATAAACGATAAGGATTGGTGGAGCAGTCGCCGTCAAATTCGAGCGCGCCTTCGATCGTCGCTTCGGCGGGCAATTCGTAATCCTTCAGATAGCATTGCATCGGGCACACTTTCCCCAAATTCTTGTAATGCTTGTAGTATTCGTCAAATCCCGCGGGCGAGAAAAGATACTTCAAAAAGTCCATGCACAGCGCCGTTTTGTCCGCGTTGCGGTTTACCAACGCAAACGGGTGATGGTCGGGTCCGCCCAGCGTGCGCAGATTGTCCGCCGCGGGCGCGCCCTCGCCGCCGTTGTTCGGCATGGCAGGCAGCGGGAACCAGCCGAGCATTTCCGAAAGCTCGGAGATGGGCACGATGCCGTTCGGTTTGCCCAACGCCGCGCCGATCGATTTCTGATGGTCGGTGATATAGTCGAGGCGGAGCAGGTACACCGCAACGCGGTTATTCAGCTCGTAAGGCTTGCCCTCGGCGGAAAGCGCGTCGTTTTGGAAGCGCTGGCGCACAACCGAGTTGGAATAATCGGGCGAAGAATAGGAAATCAGCTTTTTCATGTTTTTCATCAAATCGGCATAACGGGCGGATTTGGTGTTGTATTTGCTGCCGTCCTTGAAATACGAATTGACGACGCGGGTAAAGTTGTAGGTGTACCCTCTGCGCGAATCGTTTAAGGGATCGTCGGCATCGTACGCCCACGTTTCGTCGATTTCGGAAATATAACTGTAATCGCTCGCCTGCGAATGAGCGTCCGAAATCATATCTCTGAAATACTGATCCATATACATTTGGTGGACCCAGTTGAAATTGTTGCTGTCTAACCCGCCCGCATCGTAGTTCAATCCGAGCGGCGCCGTGTAGCCCTTTGCTTTGAGCGCGTCGAGCGTGGCAATCAGCTCGTTCCAATTCGTCGGAACGATCAGTTCATTCTGCGCGAACACCTTTTTATTATAGAACACCACGAGCGCGTTGCCTTCCATCGAAAGGTTATAAATTTCCTGCGTTTTGTCGTCCGTTCGGTAAGCGTCCTCGCGCAGCGTCGTTTTCCAAATCTTATTGTCGTTATACGGATTTTTGGAATTGAGGTAGGGCGTAAAATCGACAAGCTTGCCCGATCCGTAGTATTGCGTAACCGTGTTTGCCTGAATAATGTCGCCCGCCTGTTTGTCGGGATACTTCAAAAGTCCGTCCACCGAAGTGTTATAGCCCTGCGGATCCTGCGAAGAACGCACGTTGACGCGCACGCTCACGCCCTTTTCGCGCATCATCTTCACGTAAGCGTTGCCCACGTTTTTGAGCGCCGTTTCGCTGTCGGAATCGATGGGAAGGAAAATGTCGATCGTGCCGCCCTTGACGTCCGTCGTCGGGGGATCGGGTTTATCGGGATCGTCGGGTACCTTTCCGCTGTCGGGCGTGCCGCCGCAGGCGACGCACGTTACCGAAAGCATGAGCGCGAGCGCCGCGCCGCAGATTTTTTTCCAATGTTTCATATCGTTTATCCTCCTTAATTTCAAAAGTTATCAAAGTTTCATGCCGGACGCAAATTCTCCGTTGATGAAGAATTTCAAGCCGATCACCGTCGAGAAGATGAGCGGAATGCCGCTTACGAGATACAGCGCATACGTTGCGCCGCGCCCCGCTTTCAGTCCGTTCGGCAAAATCGCTTCGCTTGCGCTGACGGCAAGCTCCTTCAGCACGGGCATCAGCGTTCCGTGCTCGGGGTTGTTCATAAACATCATGAGCGGCCAAAGGTAATCGTTATAGATCGCCGAGAAAATGGAAACCGCCTGCACCATAATGATGCCGAACGTAAGCGGCAGGCATATGGAAAAATACATGCGGAATTCCCCCGCGCCGTCGATTTCCGCCGCCTCGTAAATATCGTTGGGCTGCTGCGCCATGAACGTGCGGAATAAAAACACCGAGGCGATTTGGTTGCCCGCGATATAGGGAAGAATGAGCGAAAACCAACTTCCCAAAAGCCCCATTTTCACAATCGTGAGATACTGCGGCGTAAGCGATACCACGCCGGGAACCAACATGGGAAGAATAATGAGGTAAAACAAAATATTTCTTCCCGGAAAACGCTTTCTGACGAAGATATACGCCGTAAACGTGGAGATCATCGTCATGCAGAACACCGAAACAAGGTCGATAAACAGCGTGATCAGCATGTTTACGATCGATTTCGAGAAAGCAAAGGAATAATTCTGCCATTGAATGACGCTCGGCAAAGACCATAAACTTCCCGTTGAAATATCCTGCTCGGTTTTCAGCGAAAGACTTAACGTGATGAGAACGGGCAGCAGCGTTAAAAACAGCATGAACACCAAATAGCCGATCAGCACCGCCTGCGCCCAAGGGCTTTTGATCCCCTTTCCCGTTCTTCGGCTGCACAGTTGAATTTTATTCACGGGTTTCGATTTTTCCATGTCAGCCACCTCACAAAACCTCTTCCTTCTGCTTGCGGAAATTCAGGATCGTCACCGCGAGAAGGAAGGCGAATAAGAATAAACTCATCGCGCTCGAAAGCCCGTAATTGGGTTCGCTGCCGCCTTGATATATGTACTCGTAAATGAGGAGCGAGGGTATTTTCAGCCCGTGTCCCGTCGATTGGTCGGTGATGAACAGCCGCCCGTAATCCTGCACCGACGCGATAAACGACGTGATAAAGATATATTTGATCTGCGACAGAATGAGCCTCAGATCGATGGTGAAAATACGCCGCCACCAGCCGCAGCCGTCTAACTCCGCCGCCTCTAAAAGCGACGAAGGTATCGCCATGATTCCCCCGTAGAAGATGAGATACGACCCCACCCACGGGAAACCGAACATAAGCAGCGACATCAGCGATCGGGTTTCCAGATAAGGACCGATCCACGTTTGCACGAAGTTCGGTATAAAGATCGAACAGATACTGTTGAGCAAGCCGTAACTGTCGCCGCCGAAAATACCGTTCACCCATACGAGCGTGCCCGCCACGCCCGGCAGGATACCGGGGATAAAGAGCAGAACGCGCACGGCAAACGAGAACTTTTTATTCCGCACTGCCAAAATAAATTCGGCGAAAAAGAAGGGCGGAATCAACGCTTTGAGAATATCGGTGATCAGGAACACGAACATGTTCCCCATCGAGCCCCAGAAAACGGTATTGTGCAAGACGTCCGCAAAGTTTTGGAACCCGACAAACACCTTCGTCACGCCGTTGTAATTGAAAAACGAAAGCGCAAAGCCCTGCACGATGGGCCAATAATAGAACACCGCCAACAGCGCGAACGCGGGGATTAGACCCAGATATGCGAACTTGTGTTTTACAAAGATTTTCCCCGCGCGTACGAACGCGCCGTTCATGCGTTTGCGCACGGGACGGTAAATCGCCAGCGCCGAATAGAGCAGCAAGAGCGCGAACGCGCCGATCATGACGGCAAAGACGGGCGTTTTGTTCGCCCAGCGTTCGATCGAAGCGGCAAAGCCGACTTCATAATATTTCACGCCGCTGCCCGTGGCAAGCGCGAAGGCGTTTTCCGAAACATAGGCGAGCGACCCTTTTTCCGACAAGGAAAAAAGCTTTTCGCCCTGCACCGACGCGCCGACCACGCCGCCCGAGTTCACGCCGTAAAAAGACGAACCCGCGCGTTTTACCGAAGTGAACTCCGCGCTGAGGTTTTTACGCACAAGCGTTTGGAACGAGGCGTCTAAACGGTAATAATTTCCGCGCAGATCGACGCCCGCAAACCCCTCTTCGTGCGCGGCGAACGCCGCAAGCTTTTCCGCTTCGAGCGTGAATTCCTCGTAGCCGTCTTGCATGCCGTTTTTAGTAAAACGCCGCACGGAATAGGTATCGGACGCCACGTATACGTTTTGATCGTCCACGTAAATGCCCTGCACGCCCGTTTCCACGCCGCCCGAGCTGACGGCGTACTCGCCGCCGTCTAACTTGGGATAATCGCGGTAGCTTGCGGGCTGATTTACGCTGCCGCCGAAATTTGTTTGCAGCAAATAGACTTCGCGTTTCGCGCCCGTTCTGCCGTACACGGCGAACAGCGTTCCGCCGCCCGACGAAAACGTGAGAGATTCGGGAATGTAATTGGTGACGATCACGCCTTCGGGAACGCCCGCGCCCGCCGCCTTGAAACGGCAAACGCTGCGATCCTCAAACGCGACGAACACTTCGCCCGCGCGTATGGCAAGCGCGTTGACGCGCGCTTGCGTTCCGCCTTCCGCTGCGCGCTTGGCATATTGCCAAAGGGGCGCGGAAGTCGTCTTATCATAACAGACGACGTTCCCGTCCGTATCCGCCGCCGCCAGATAGACCTCGCTCTCCGCGAGCAGCTTGATCGGGTGCTCCGTTTGCACGGCGACGGGCAGTCCGCTGTCGCGCCCCGCAATCCCCGCCGATTTTGCCGTTAAAACGGAAAACACAATCACGCAAGCGAGCGCAACCGCACTGATTGCGATCCAAAGCGGATGAAACCGTTTTTCCCTTTTCCACATAACCACTCTTTATCCTTCCGCTCCGACGGACGGGGAAGCCCCGCCCGTCCGAACGTCCGCTAAATTACTGATCCGACTTTTTCTTTTTCAAGACAACCGCACCCGCCGCAAAGAGTACGGGGAGCGCAAGCGCGCCGCCGACAATGCCCACGCTGCCGTTGCAGCCGCCTTTCTTGGCAGGCTCTTCGGGATCTTTGTCGTCGGGATCGACGGGATCGGGATTCGTGCCTGCGTTGGTTTTGACCGCAAAGCTGTAAGCGTTCTTTTCGCCGTCGATATCCGCCGTAGACGAAACGCTCAGCTGCAACGCCGTCATGACCGTGTTGCCGAGGTCGAGATACATGATCTCTTCGTTCAATTCCACGACGAGCGAATTTCCGTCCACCGTGAATTTTACGACGTTTTCGGTGAGAATGCTGTCGTCGAAATAGTTCGTCGTATCGGGGATCGCCGCATTGTTCACGTAAACGGGCTTGCCGTTTTTATCGCGCACGACCAGCTCGGTATAGGTGAGCGAAACGCCGCTGTCGGCGGTATCGTTGGCAAACAGCTTTAACGTGATCGTGTTGCCGCTGTACATATCGTACAGCGAAATGGCGATATACGCCTGCACAGAGCCGTCCATGCCCGATTTGAAATAACCGTTGAGCTTGGAAATATCCAACGTATACGTAACGCCTTCTTCTTTGGTGAGGTCGATAAGACCCTTGAACGCATAATTGCTTTCGCCCGAAACCGTAAGCTTACCGTCCGCAAACGTGCCGTTTTCCGCTTCGATATTGTTGCACAAGCCGTTTTCGTCGTAATCGTAGTGGATCGCCATCGCGAAATACAAGCCCTCTTCGGTGACGACCGCATAGCCGTACACGCCCGCTTGGGTGAAGTTCGCGCTGTTCAGGATCAGCGTGCCGTCCTCCGTGACCGCATAATCGTCCTGTGCGGCAAGCTCTGAGGAGGTGTTCATGTCGATCACTTTCAAAACCGTTTTGCCTGCGAAGTCGGTATATTCCGCGCCGTTTTCGCCCGTATACGCCACGTACGATTTGGCGGGATCGACTTCGGAAAGTGTTTTCACGTTCACCTTAACGTCGACGCCGTTTGCCGTTACGACCAAGTTGATCACGTCGGCATAGGCGATCGTTTTCAGATAACTGCCCTTAATGACGAGCTTGCCTTCCGCAAAGGAATAATCGGTTGCCGCAAGCTGCTTGTCGCCGTATCTCACCGCGCTTACCGCGCTCGTGTTGTACATGGGTACTTCGATATCGGTATCCGCGCCGAGCGTGTATTCCAAACCGTACGTGTTGGCGACGGGGGAAGAAACGTCGGTGCGCATCGTGATGTTCAAAACGTCGACCGCCGAGAACAGTCCGAGGTAGCAGCCGTTTGCAAAGGTCGCTTTGTTTTTGGTATCCGTTTCAAAAATCTTGTATCCGTTGAAATAGAGCGTCGTTTTGCTGCCCGCTACGGTGTTCCCCTCCGCATCGGCATCCGCAAACGTGATCGCAAAGAGCTGCGGTCCGTTTTGGTTGACGTATTCGGGTTTCAGCGCCGCATTCGCAAGTACGCCCGCGCACTGGAATTCGCCTTTGGCATGACCGTAGAGGAAGGTCAGTCTGTCCGCCGAATTGCTCTCGTTCAAATTATTTACTTTGGTAACGTCGTTGGTGAAGCCGATCGCAAACCAGCCGTGGGGGTGCGTATCGGAGTTGACCGTATTGAAGTCCATTTCCAAATAAATGGTTTTGGATACGTCGATACTGTCGGAATAATACGCGTGGCTCATGAAGCCGAGGTTTACCGTGGAAGAACCCGCGTCGCCTTTTTCAACGCCGACCGCACTTCCGTCCGTAACCGTACCGTCGCGCATCGAAACCCATTCGTTCGACGCCGTTTTACGGTAAACAACATATTCCACCGAACCCGCCAGCGTTGCAAGCTCGAAGGTATACGTGCCCTGTTTCAGCTCGTTGATATAGTCCTTTTTGAGTGTGACCGTGATAACGTTCTCCGCCCAAACCGCCGTGTAATGCTCCGCGGCAAGCGCTTTTCCGTTTACCGAAACCGTATACGTTTCTTCATTCGTATAGCTGACTTCAAACGTAAGATCTTGTTCGAGCGCCGCGCCGACCGTTTCGGGCTTTTGCTGTTGATACACGGGCGGTTCGTAAGAAAGCAGCGTTACGTTTAAGTTTGTAACACGGTTATCTTCCGCCTTGAACGTGAACCTCGTATCCGATTTGAAGAAGCCCGCCGCCTGACCGGTAAGGAACGCATTTTTGATCGTGACCACGTTGCCTTCCGCCGTGTAGTCGGTGCCCTTTTCCAACGTGACCGTTTCGCCCTTGGCGTTTACCACCGTAACGGCGCTGACGGGTTTGGTGAGATCGACCACGATATCGCCTTTGAACTCGTTTACCGTAATGGGGTTTTTCGCCGCGGGCGCTTTTACGATCGTAAACGGATCGAACGCACTGACGAACGCCCACGGCTGACCGCCGCCGCCCCAATGACTCCACACGAGCTGCACTTTGCCCGAAACAAAGTCTGCTTGCGTAACGTCCGCGGTTTCCACGACTAATTTATTGTCGATATAAACCTTCGTTGTTTCGCCCGCCGCGCCGATTTTAACGCTGACGTAGTGCATGACGGCATTCGGCGCGCCGCTCCAAATCGTTTTCAAATTGGTTGCATCTAACGTTGCGGTCGCGCCCCTTTGCGCGCCTTTTGCAAAAATCTGCGCTTGGGATGCCGCGCCGTTAAACATAACGCCGAGCTTGGTTTTCGTTTCCGTCAAACTCAAATAACTGCCGATTTCGTCGGAATCGACAAAATACATAAACGTGTTGCCGTGGTCGCCTGTCGCCTGATTCCCGACTTCAAACGAAATTTCATTTGTTACGGATAACTGTTTGTTATTGATGATTTTACCTGCGCCAAACGTTGCCATTGCCGTATAACCGCCGATCGCTTCCGGAGCCAAATATCCGAGATAACCTGGTGCAGGACCTACAACGTTTTCGGGTTTTACTTCGCCATTCACCAACGCATTATATCCGTCTTGCGTAAACCAGCCGTTCGAGTCGAACGACGAGGCGGGCGCGGTTGCCTGCAATCCGTCGCCCTCCGCCGCATCCGCGACGGCGCGCGGTAATTCGGGATAATCGGCGAACGCTGCATAGCCCGCGCCGAACGCCGAAAACGCCAACGCAAGCCCCAAAATCCCCGTTACGATTTTTTTGCCTTTTTTCATAACTTCCTCCTTAAAATTCAAAAATGCGATTCGCAATTTTTTCCGATAATGATTTTTTCCGTTCATACGTTCTGTATGAACGGCAGACGGGGCGCCCCGTCTGCATATTCAATTTTCGATCGGCGGTTTAACCGCGCACGGTGTAGTTAAATCTTCCGATCGGCGCGGCGTCGCCGTCAACGTAATAACTTAAAATGTTGGTGTAGTCGACGACGTGGTCGCTTATTTTGAACTTAAACGCAAACCCGTCTTTGCTCAATCCGAGCGCCGCGCGCGGGATCTGCACGGCAAGGTATTTTCCGTCTTTTCTGAGAGCGGCTTGCCCGCACGAGGCAACCCCTTCCCCGTCTGCGCCGAGCCGTTCGATCTCGGATTTGTCGCCGTTTACGGTGCGGTTTACAACGTAGCTGTATCCGTTCCATTTTTCGCCGCCGCCTTCCGTTTCGATCAAAATATTCATCCAAGTTTTATCGCCCGTTTCGTAAGCGGTGACGTCTTGCGCGCACGTGATCAAAATCGTGATGTTGTTTTCGTCGTAAACGACGCGCGTATTCACGATATCGTTGCGCCCCGTCGTGTTCAAATATTCGGGCAGCGACGAATTGGAGCTTGCGTGCCTGCGGTGCGCCGTATCGCCCGCAAAATCTTCAAAGCCCGCAACGCCGTCCCACTGTGCGAAACTGCTCTGCAAGTCGATGCTCTTCTGCTCCATCTTCAACGACTTGGACGAGGCGGGCAGACCCTTGAACTTACGGATATTTTCGATGAGCTGCAAATAATAATTATCGCCGAGCGGACCCGCGCTCATTTCGGCATCGCGTGAAAATTCGTCGTCGTAAAGGTCTACGAAGTAGCTTGTTTTCCTGCCGTTGCCCGCGGGCTGTTTCTGCGCCACCCATTCGTTCCAGCCCGTTACGAAAATGTTGTTTACGTTTCCGCTTTTGGCTTCCGCCATGGCGTAATCCCACTGTTCTTGGAAGTTCGAGCCGCTTGCCACGCGGGAAGCGTTGTTTCCGCCGAATCCGTTGTTATCGAGCGAGGAGAACCCTCTGCCGTAAACGGCATTGTAATTATTTTCGATAAGAACGGCGTCGCTGAACGCTCCCGAAACATGCTGTGCGATCGAAACCGACATGATTCCGTTGTGCGAATACTGCTTGCGCGTGCCGTTTTTCACCCGCTCCCAACTCATCCAGGGGAAGCCGTCGTCCTTATACTTGAAATCCCATACGCCGTCGGTCGAGGGCGCTTCGTTCGGCCACTGCGTCCGCTTGATATAAAACTTCTCTTTGATCTCGTCTTTCAGATAAGTCACGTCGCCGCAGATGACCCACGGCTTTCCTTCGGTGTTTTGATCGAGCGAAAGCCCGTCCTTCGCCCGATACCACAGGTCTTGATATTCTTCCTTCGTATAGTAGTAATTATACAGATACTCCACCGTTTTATCGGAATTATGGTTGAGCATAAAGACGAATTTGGGAATATTCCAGCCTTGGCTTTTCATCTCCGCCGCGACGGGGAACAGCTCGTCGGTCACGTCCGAATAAAAGTTATGCGGTTTGGTTTCCCCGCCCGACATGCCCGAGTTGGTATAGTCGAATACCAAATAGTCCACGCCCGCCAACGTTAAAAGTTCGAGGTGCTTGCGGAAGACCCACGCGTCGTCCGAACGGTAATAACCGTAAAGCGGTTCGTCCCAATAATGGTGCTTGCCGATATTCGCGTTCGCTTTGTGCTCGGTGATGTCCGTTTTGGAAATGTCGAGCGTGTGTCCGTCGGAAGCGCCCGTGCTGCCGTGCTGTCCCGTCCAAAGAAAGTAGAACATGCCCACCTGTCTTGTTTCGCTGAACGAAGATATGGGCGTAACGGTACGCCCCAACGCGTCCGTAGCGCTTAAACTGCGAATTGTTTTCGATGACGACAAGGTTATTTCCTCCGATTCCGGATATTTATCGGGTAACGGCGGCGGACCGTCGGGCGGCGGTCCCGCGGTAGACGGCGAACAGCCGATCGCACTCAACGCAAGCACGCCGATTTGCAGCGCGATCGCCGCAATCCGCAAAAACAGCGGCTTTCCGCTTTTTTTCTTTTTCATTGCTTCCCCCCTTTCTTTTTTACCGAAACGCGCTGTTTTTAGAAACACGTGTTTCTGTTAAGATATTTTTATTATATCATTCAAAATATGCTTTGTCAATATGTTTGGAAAAATTTTCACCTTAAAATTTTTTCCAGCAAAAAAGCGGCGGAAGGTTTCCGCCGCTTTTACGCTTGGATTTTACAAAAACATATGAACGAGCGACGATACGGTCACGCTCAAAAAGATTAAGGAAACGGCTGCCGCCGCCAACCCGACCGCGCCCGTTATAAGCGAAACAGCGAAGCGTTTGCCGCTTAAATCTTTCCGTTCGCGCGCCGTGCAAACGATCGAAACGACGCCGAGCGCCGCCGCGCTGCCGCCCATAAAAAGCGTAAAGACTGCCAACATAACGCAAAAAATAAAGATCACGCCCGATACGCCCATGTTCCCTTCATGTTGTCCGTTTTGGGAAATATCGAGTAAAACGTCCTGTAATTGCAGCGCCAACCAATACGCGACCCAAACGAGCGCGCAGGCGATCAAGCCGAGCACGACCGAAACAATCGCACAGTCTAAACCCTTTTTGGATTTTAACACGACTTTCGGCTTTGCCGCCGCGCGGCAGGCGGCGCATAAGTCCCCGCCTTCGTACACGAATTTACCGCATTGTCTGCAATACATAAGGCTTCCGCCCTCACTTTCTTTTTTTCTTTTTTAACGAAAACTTATTCGTGAACGACAGAATCTTTTCGGTATTGCCGAATACAACGAGCTGATCCTCCGGCTCGAACACGAAATCGGCGTCGAGCGAGGCGATCACCTGCGTGCCCTTTTTCACGGTCAGAATATTCATGCCGAATTTTTTGCGCGGGTTGATCTCGATAAGCGTTTTGCCCGCCCACTGTTCGGGAACGGCGATCTCGAAGATCGAATACTGATCGTCGATGTCGATAAAATTGATGATATTCGACGAATTGATGCGCACGGCGAGTTTTTCCGCCACGTCGCGGTCGGGATAAATCACCTCGTCCGCCCCCGCGCGCGTGAGGAACTTGCGCTGAATATCGGTCGTCGCCTTGGAAATGATTCTCTTTGCGCCCAAATCCTTTAACAGCGAGGTGATTTCGAGCGAGGATTGGAAATCGTCGCCGATCGCCACGACGCAAATATCGAAGCTCGGAATATCCATCGAGGCAAGGCTGTCTTCGTTCATGCAATTCGCAATGAGCGCGTTGGTGTATTTCGACGCGATCGGGTTGATCACGTCCTCGTTTTTATCGACGATCATCACCTCGTCGCCCATGCTTATAAGCCGTTCGCCCAGCGTTCTGCCGAATTTTCCCATGCCGATCAGTAATACCGAAATCATATTTTCTCCTTCTTTTCGCGCGTTATCCGATATAGAGAGTATCCACAAGCGGTCTGCGCACTTCGGGTTCGGAGCGCTTTACGCGCAGCGCGAACGCAAGCGTAAGAATGCCCACTCTGCCCATATACATCAGCAAAATCAAAATCAATTTGGAAACGACCGACAGCGCGGGCGTAAGCGAAAAGCTAAGCCCCACCGTGCCGATCGCCGAAACCGTTTCAAACAGCACGGCGGAAAAGCTCGCGTCCGTTTCCACGGAAAGAATGATAAGCGTCGAAAAAAGCACGAGCGACAGATACGCCACGAAAATGGCGAGCGCCTGCCCCACGAGCGTATAATCCAAACGGTGCTTGCCGAGGTTGATATCCCGCCTGCCGCGCAGATTCGACCACATGCCCATGACGATCACCGCAAACGTGCTCACCTTCACGCCGCCCGCCGTCGAACCCGAGCAGCCGCCGATAAACATTAAAATCACGGTGAGAAGAAATCCGCTCTGCGAAAGCGACTCGGGCGCGGAAGTGGAAAATCCCGCCGTACGCGCCGCCGCTGCGTTAAAGATCGAGCTTAACAGCTTTTCGCCGAAATTGCTGCCGAACGCCGCGTTATCGCGCTCGAACACGCAAAACAAAATCACGGAAAGCACGAGGATCGCGCTGTTTACGACTAAGATGAACTTCGTGTAGAACTGACATTTTTTCAGATTGAATTTGCGGTCGAACACGTCGCCCCAAATGCAAAATCCCAACCCGCCCACGATGATGAGCGCGGAAACGGTGAGCACGACGAGAGGGTCGTGCTGATAAGCGCTCAGCGAAGAAAAGGGCGCGGCTTTCCCCAAAAGATCGAATCCCGCGTTACAGAACGCCGAAACCGAATGAAAGACCGAATAAAAAATCCCGCGCGCCCAACCGAAATCGGCGATAAAACGAATGGATAACAAACACGCGCCGATAAATTCAAGTAAAACCGTACCGATCACAATGCGTTTTATCAAGGTACCCGCGCCTTTTAAGCGCGTGCCGCCGAACGACTGCATCACGGCGCGGCGCTCGTATAAGCCCAAATTTCCCCGCCGCACCATCATAAATAGGATTGTGACGAACGTCGTGAACCCTAAACCGCCCAACTGAATCAAACACAAAATGACGATCTGCCCGAACAGCGACCAGTGCGTTACGGTATCGTAAACGACCAGCCCCGTGACGCAAGTGGCGGAAGCGGAAGTAAAAAGCGCGTCAAGATAGGAAGTGTTGCCGTCCCTTGCCGCAACCGGCAGCACGAGCAGCACGCTTCCCGCTAAGATCGCAATGAGATAACCGAGCGAAAGGTACTTCCAAACGCTCATTTTGGGTCTTGCTTTCAATCCCATATTCCTTCCGTGATTCCCGATGCCGTAATCGCGACCTCGGTATCGTAACATAACTGAGGCGCTTTGTCAAGCAAAAGCGTCAGGCAAACGACACGCGGTCGGATACCGAACGCACGAACAACCCTTTCTCTTCGCCGTACGATACGGCGTCACGCAGCGCGGAAACCAACCGCTCCGTCGAACGGACGCGGAACGTCGCCGCCGCCAACGCGTAAAGCTCGTCCATATAGAGCGCGACTTTTTCTTCGAGCGCGCCCTTCACGAAGGAAAGCAGCTCGTAAACGGTGATGTCCTCTTCTCCCCGCTTGCACTCGCCGCCCACGCGAAATTTGCCGAGCGCCAGCGCGCGGGGGCTTTTGTAATAATAGTCCGCGCCCGCGATACGGTCGCGCGGGAGCGCGCAGGCTAAGATCAGTTCGTCGAGCCGCACGTCCACCTTGTTTCCGCTCTTAACGATGCCGAAGGTCTGCAACACGCGTTTTTTGAGGTAAACGTGCGAAATCGGTTCTTCCGTCGCCACGATTTCGCGGATACGCGCCATGATCTCCCCGTCGTTCTCGCCGCAGGTGATAAACGCCGCGTTTTCCGCCGCGCTCTGCTTCACGCAGCGGTACGCCTTGATATATTTATTGAGCAAGCCCTCGCCCTTCTTCTGCGCGCCCGTGAGCTTATCGAGCGTATCCTTGATCCGTTTGATCTCGCGTTTTGGGTTGTTGAAATAGTTGACGCTGTTCACGCGCATGACGTTCCAATTCGCGCGTTTGAGCGATTGTACTTGCAATACGCTTCGATCCTTCACCGAGAACGCGTTCGAGCCGTCGCACAGAATCCCGAGCAGGAAACGGTGCTTGTTTTTGGGATCGATCACCGCAACGTCCACCTTAAAATCGGATACGCCGACGTCGTAACGGCAGTCGTACCCGCACGCCTGCAGCTCCTGCGCGATAAATTTGCCGATGCCGTTTCCGCTGCGGAGCGTGGAGGACTTCACGGCGAACGCCGTTCTGCCGCACTGCGCGAAATCGAGGAAGGCTTTTAAGCCCGCAACGCCCTTCGAGGACGTGCGCCGCAAGTCGATCATGCCCGCCGTCATGGAAGAGTAAACAAGCATCTCTTCCCGCGCGCGCGACACCGCCACGTTGAGCCGCCGCCAACCGCCCGCCTGATTGAGCGGACCGAAGTTGAGCGATACGCGCCCCGTGCTGCCCGGTCCGTAACAGACCGAAAAGAGAATGACGTCGCGCTCGTCGCCCTGCACGTTTTCGAGGTTCTTGACGAACACGGGTTCTTCGCAGTCGTACGCCGCCCCTTCGAGCTTATGCGCTGCAAGCTCTTTGTTCAAGAGCCGTTCGATATAATCCTGCTGCGCGCCCGAGAACGTGACGATACCCATGCTCAAACGGCTCAGCTCGGGGTCTTTTAAGCGGCGCACGACCTCGCCCACGAGCGCTTCCGCTTCCTTGCGGTTGCTCTTCGTAAAGCCTCTGTCGTACATGCCGTCCACCTCGATGAGCTTGACCTTGCTGTCGACGTCGGGCGAAGGGAACGTGCAAAGACGGTTGTCGTAGTACGTGCTGTTGGAAAAGGCGATGAGCGATTCGTGCTTGCTGCGGTAATGCCACAAAAGATGCCGCTCGCTCATGCCGAGCGCAAGGCAGTCGTCAAGCACGCTTTCGAGGTCTTCCTGCTCCTCTTCCTCGTCCGCGAACGCCGTGTGGAAGAACGCCGTGGGCGGCAGCTGCTTGGGATCGCCGACGACGATCGCCGCTTTGGCGCGCGCAAGCGAACCGACCGCTTCCGCCGTGGACATCTGCGACGCTTCGTCGAATATAACGGTGTCGAAAAGATCGGCTTGCGCGGGCAGATACTGCGCCACGGTCGAGGGGCTCATGAGCATGCACGGGCAGGCGACTTCCATCAGCGCGGGCACTTCGGTAAACAGTCCCCGCAGCCCCACGCCGCGCAGCCCCGTTTTGGAAAGGCGCGTAAACGCCGCCGCCTCGACGGAAAGCGGACCTTCCTCGTCATGCGAAGGCAACCGCGAAAGCAGCTTCGCGCGGATATATTCGCGCGAAAGACGCGAAAATTCTTCCGTACCGATCCGGAATTTTTCGATCGTTTCTTCGAGCGTGCCCACCGTCATGCGCGACAGATCGGGATCGGCGGGTATGTTGATTTCAAGGAAATTCTTATAAACGTTCTTCTCGAAACCGGCAAGCACGTTTTCGCTTTTGAGTCTGCCGCTTTCGAGTCCGTCGGAAAGGAAGGTCAAGCCGAGCGCGGCAAGCTCCTTCGTCGTCTTGCGGTACATGCACCAGTTGGGCAGCATGTCGATATTGTCGATGAGCGCGCCCGCTTTGGAAGAGTAATAGTCGAGCACGTCGTCCTCGCGGATCTTGTTGCGGTCGGCGCCGATCACGCTTAAAAAACTTTCCTGCGCGCGGAAGAACGATTCCGCCGCTTTGAGATACCCTTCGAGCACGGGCACGGTGTAGCCCGTCGTCGCGCGGATGCACATGCCGTTGAACGCGTCGGGCGCGTAGTCCATGAACACGGCGGCGCATTTTTGATGCAGTTCGTACAGATCCTTCAAAAACTCCGTGCGTTTTTTGAAATTCAGTCTGCCGCCGCGGTCGACGAAATTTTTCGACAGCGCGGTATTTTTGACGAACCGCCCCTTCGCCTCGTACAGATCGCACAGCGTGGACAGATATTTTGCAATATCCTCTTCCGCGACGGCGTGCGTCGAAGCGCGCATCAACCGTTTGACGACGGCGCGCGATTTGTTCGTGCTCTTCCAATCGCCTTCCTCTGCGATCTTGCGCAGCTCTTCCGCGTCCATGTCGATATCGACGATCGTCTTAAAGTGCTTGGAATAATAGGCGAGCCGCGTGTCGTAAAAGCGCGACGCGTTGTAGAACACGCTGAACTGCTCTTCGCGCACGCCCGCAAAATATTTATCGTACTTTCCCGACAACAGCCCTTCGGCGATTTCGCACAAAAGACGCAGCTTGCGCTCGGTAAAGGTTGAAATGCGTTGACGGTAGAATTCCAAAAAGAGCGCCAAAAAGTTTTTGAGATGGCGGATCTCCGCGATGACGACTTCGCTCGCGCAGAACACGCGGTCCCGAAGCTCCTGCGAAAACTCGTAAAGATTGACGTTCTCGAAGGGCGAACCGTTTACGCCGCCGCATTCCTTTGCGGCAGCCGCCGCCGAAAGAATAGAGTTTTTGCATTTGATGAGCTTGCTCTCGGTGAGCGTATCGTAAAAAGAGCTTTCGATATCGAGAATATCGGGCGCGTTTTTTGCTTGCAGATAGAGCAATATGGCTTGATACACCGAAACGCCGAGCCGCCTTTTTTTGTGCAGCGCTTCGACGGGCAGGCGCAGCTCCTCGCGCAGCGCTTTCAGCTCCTGCGCGCGTTCGGCAAGCGCGACGGTTTCGCGCTGCGGAAGGGAAAGCGTGCTTTCGATGCGTTTGAGCACGTCCGCCTTGTTCGCTTTGTTGGAATGCAGCTCGAGGCAGAATTCCCCGATCCCGATCGCGTCCAACCGCTTTTTCACGACGTCGAGCGCCGCCTTCTTTTCCGCGACGAACAGCACGCGTTTGCCGTCCGCCAGCGCGTTTGCGATCATGTTCGTGATCGTCTGGCTTTTGCCCGTGCCGGGCGGTCCGTGCAGAACGAAGCTCGCGCCCGCCGCCGAAAGCGACACGGCGGAAAACTGCGAACTGTCGGAAGGCAGCGGCAGCAGGATTTTTTCGGGATCGCTTTCATCCTCTTCGAGCGCGGAAATTTCGTCCTTCTGCGCCCTTCCCGAAAGCAGCGCGGAAACGATTTTATTCTTTTTTAACTCCCCGATGTGCACGCGGATATCGTTCCACATTAAATAATTCTGGAAGGAGAAACAGGCGAGATAGACGTCGTTCACGACGTCCCATCCCTTCATCGACGCCGTTTCGGCGCGTACCATGGCTAAGATCTCCGCGATTTTCAGCTGCGACACGTCGCCGCCCAAGCCGCGCACGTCGATATTGAACTCCTGTTTCAAAAATTCAAGCAGCGTGGAATTGACGAAGTATTCGTTTTCGCTGCAACGCAGTAAAAAGCTCTCGTTTCCCTTTGCGCGGACGAGCGCGGCGGGCGTGAGCACGAGCGGAGCATACTTGCCCTCGCCCGATTTATCGACGTAACGCAAAAACCCGAACGCCAAATATAAGATTTTCGCGCCCGATTCTTCGTCCGCCTCGCGGTTGCGTTTTTGCAGGCGCATGCAGACGTCGAACGCCGTTTTATTGTCGCAGTATACCCGCTGCACGCCCTTGCGTTCTTCGAGCGCGATCAGCTCGCGCGCGGGCGCGTCGGGCGTGACGCCGAACGCGGGGGCTTCGTCGCCCCCTTTGATCTTTAAGCCGTCTTTTTGGGCGAGCGTGTTATAAAGAAAATCGGCGTCGCCCGCAAACAGATGCAGCGCGTTCTTTCCCGTAAAATTCAAAAGCGCGTTTTTTCCCGTGAGATCGAGCAGTCTGCGCTCCCATATTTTATTCTTGGGTTGCTTGCCGTCGAGTTTGAGTTTTTTGGTATCGAGCAGGGGCGCGGGCGCTTCGTCGCTGCCCGTTTCGCTCTCCTGCAATAATTCGTAACCGCGCATGCTTTTTCCGCGCAGCGGCAGCGGACGCAGACCGCCCAAACGGCAGCGGTGCACGTCGGTAAACGATTCGTAGCAATCGGCGGAGAGCTTCTGCGCAAAATGCTTTTCCGCCATCGTAAACGACGCGTTCGAGGTGGGGAACAAATCGTCCACGTCGAAAAAGCTGAGGTTGTTGATGCCTTCGGAAATATATTTACCGACGATCTCCCCGTCGTCGGTCACGCTGTCTAAAAAGCAGCTGTCATAGAGCCACACGCCCACTCCGACCGTGTTTTTGCCCACGGCGAGAACGGGGTGCAGACGCGCCGCTTCCAAACATGCCGCCGCGAACACCGCCAATTCGAGCGCGGTAGCGCTGCGGCTTGCCAAGATCCCCTCGCCCGCCGCGCGCAAGGGTTTTTCCAAGCTGATCTCTTCGCTTTTCTCGATCGAATACGCCTTCAACGCCGCAAACACCGCCGCGGCGATCTGCCGCACGGTGTTTTTATCCGTCGCCGTATAACCGTAAAAATCGGCGTCGATTTTCCAACGCTTCAACCGCTTGCCCGCCTCGTCGAGCACGCGCGCGCAGTCGTTCAGGCGCGGACGCACGAAAAGAGCAAGCCGCTCGGCGTTGCCCTCCAAGCCTTCCCACCAATCGAAGGGAAGCGCGACGATCTCGTTTTTTACGCGCAGCAGCTCTTCTTCGCCGTAATACAGCGCGCTCTCCACGCTGCACGTACGCAATTCGTCGTTCTCGCAGAAAAAAGGCGGCGAAAACAACTCCGCCGTGAGCAGGACCGAGCTTTCAAACGGCACTTCCACCGTGCTTTCGTAAGGGACGATCGCCCCTTCGGGACTCTCCGCGCACACTTTTAGTTCGAGCGTTTCCGAAAATCCGTTCGTCACCGAAAAATCCACGCCCGTGCGCGCGAAACAGTCGGCATAGCCGACGTACTGCGGCAAAGCGGGCAGGAGCGAAACGCTTTCTCTTATGTTGTTCTTCTTGTTTTTGACCGCCATATTTTTACCTATTCTCTTTTATTCCCCGTTCGCGCGTCTTATAATCAAATAAACGCGCCTTCATAGTATTCCAATCCGCCGTCGAAAATCGCAGCCACGTCGAACCGACAGGGCACTTCTTCGCGTAAAATATTGCAATAATAGCGCGCGATCATACGGTAACGCCGCTGCTTTTCACGGTTCACCGCCTCGGCGGGCAAACCGTAAATATCGCTCGTGCGCGCTTTTACTTCGATAAAGCAATACGTATCCGCTTTTTTCGCCACGATATCCGCTTCGCCGAAGGGCGTTCGGAAATTGCGGTGCAGAATCTTATAGCCCTGTTTTTTCAAATATTTGCAGACGGCTGCCTCACTCTTCCGTCCCAAAATTTTGCGACGAAGGTCTTTCTGTGTATCGGGCATATTCCCACCTCTCTGATCGCCGAAATATGTTCTTTCGTGCCGTACCCCGCGTTGTGGTCGAACCCATATTCGGGATACAGCGCCGCGTAGTCCTTCATGAGCGCGTCGCGGAAGACTTTGGCAAGAATGCTCGCCGCGCCGATCGAATACACGTTCGCGTCGCCTTTTACAATGCTCTCCTGCGGAAAAGAAAGATCGAGCGTCATATTGCCGTCGGTCAGCACGTAATCGGGCGCAAGATGCAGCCCCTCGACCGCCTTCTTCATGCAAAGCCGCGTCGCCTGCAAAATGTTGATTTGGTCGATCGTGCGCTCGTCCACGCTTGCAATGCAAAACGCGAGCGCCGTATCCTTGATCTTTTCCGCCAAATATTCGCGCTTTTTCGCGGACAGCTTTTTACTGTCGTCGATGCCGATAATCCGCTTTTCTTCCTCGCGCGGAAGGATCGCCGCCGCGCACACGACGGGACCTGCCAGCGGACCTCTACCCACTTCGTCCACGCCCGCAACGCGTACATACCCCTGCGCGAACAGCTGAAATTCTTTTGTGAGAATATCCATATCAAACAAGCCCCGCGGATTTCAGATCGTCCGCACCGTCGAAACAAACTTTGCCGAGCCGCCCCTTGCGCAGATCGTCGATCAAAGCGCGTTCGCCGCGCTCGTAATCGTATTCGTTGCCGCGCAGGATAAAACCCATGCGCGTACAGACCTTTTCAAGCATTTCGAGCGGTTCGCCGCCCTGTATGCCGTAACGCTCTTGCAGCCGTTCGGGATATTTTTGCGCCATCTCTTCCAAAAGACAAAGCGCAATCTCGTCGAATTCGAGGATATCGTCGTTGATGCCGCCCAAGTAGGCAAGCCTGCGCGCGAGCGTTTGATCCTCGCACGAGGGGGGCATGGTGCCGGGGGTATCGAGCAGCTCGAACGCGCCGCAGCGCACCCACTGGTTTTTACGGGTGACGCCCGCCTTATCGCCCGTCACCGCTTTTTTACCGCCTGCAAGCAGGTTGATGAGCGTACTTTTGCCCGTGTTCGGAATTCCTGCTACCAAAAAGCGCAACGGCTTCGTTACCCCTTTTTCGCGGTTGCGTTCGGCTTTTTCGCGCACAAGCTCCGCCATCGCCGCCTGCAGAGCGCGCGCGTCTTTTTGCGCCGTCGCGTTGCTCATGATCGCCTGTTTCCCGCTTTCCTTCACGGTTTTTAAGAGCGATTCGGCTTGCCCGTCCGCCGCGTCCGCTTTGTTAAAAAGATAAAGCACGGGCTTATTCCCCGCGATCCGGCGCAAACGGGGATTAAAGCTCGATGCGGGCGCACGCGCGTCGAGCACGAACACGACGGCGTCGCACAGTTTTATGTTTTCTTCCATGAGCCGCACGGCTTTTGCCATATGCCCCGGATACCACTGAATGATTTTCATAAGCCTTATTCAATCCCGCAGATTCCTCGACTGCGCTCGGAATGACAATTTGTTACTGTCGCGTACGCCCCCACTGTCATGTTGAGCGAAGTCGAAACATCTCGTCACGCTGCCCCGCTGTCATGTTGAGCGTAGCCGAAACATCTCAGATTCCTCGACTGCGCTCGGAATGACAATTTGTTACTGTCGCGTGCGCCCCCACTGTCACGTTGAGCGTAGCCGAAACATCTAAGATCCCTCGACAAGCTACATCGCGCCGTGCGCTCGTGCCGCCTAAGGCGGGGCGGAATGACAATACACCGCCGTCATGTTGAGCGTAGCCGAACATCTTGTCATGTTGCCCCACTGTCATGTTGAGCGTAGCCGAAACATCTATAACAAATCGGGGCGGTTTTTCTTCGTCACCGCAAGCGACTGTTCGCGCCGCCATTTGTCGATTTCGGCATGATTGCCGCTGCGCAATACTTCGGGAACGCGCAGCCCCCTGTATTCCACGGGACGGGTATAATGCGGATATTCGAGTAGGTTTTCCGAAAAACTCTCCTGCACGAGCGATTCGGGCGAAAGAACGCCGTCGACATAGCGCGCCGCCGCGTCTGCCACCACCATGGCGGCAAGCTCGCCGCCCGTCAGCACGTAATCGCCGATCGAAAGCTCTTCGTCGACAAACAGATCGATCGCGCGCTGATCGATCCCCTCGTAATGTCCGCACAGCAAAACGATATGATCGTACGAAACAAGCTCGTACACCTTTTCCTGCTTGAACGTTTGCCCCTTGGGCGAAAGATAAATGCGCCGCGCCGTATGATCGGGGTCGACCGCCTCGATCGCGCTACCGACGGGCTGCGCCATCATCACCATACCCGCGCCGCCGCCGAAGGGATAATCGTCGCATTTTTTATGCTTGTCCTCGGTGTAATCGCGGATATCGACGATTTTGATTTCCAGCTTTCCCTCTTTGCACGCCCTGCCGATAATACTGCTCGTGAGCGGCGCGAACATTTCGGGAAAAAGCGTTAAAATCGTGATTTTCATAAGACGGCGGTCTCCCGATAGCGCTTTTCATCTACGGTGACGAGCCGCGCTTGCAAATCGACGGTGCGAACCACGCCCGCCGCCGACGGAAATAAAATCTCTTTACCGTCTTTTTCCACGACATAAATATCGGTCGCGCTCTTGAGCACGGTTTTGAGCATGCCGCAGAATTCCCCCGTTTCGGTGCGCACCTCGCAGCCTTCCAAATCGGCTACGTAATACCGCCCCTCAGGCAGCGCGGGCGCCTCCGAACGCGGAACGGTGAGCTGTTTTCCGCGCAGAAGTTCCGCCGCGTTGCGGTCGGGCACACCGCGCAGTCCCAAAAAGACCGCGCCGCCGCCCGTGCGGCAAGAAAGGATTTTATATTCCGCGCCGTCGATAAACACGCGCGTGAAATGCTTAAACGTCGTTTCGCTGTCGGTAAACGGTTTGATTTTCAGTTCGCCGCGGATACCCTGCGGTTTGAGCACTTCGCCCACGATAAGATCGCTCGGCATATTACACCCCCAACGCCTTGCAAACGACATCGCGCAGCGCTTTCTGCGTTTCGTTCTTGTCGTCCATGCTCTGCACGATCGCCACGTTTTCGTCGGGAAACCGCGCAAACAAATCAAAATAATTGCGCCGTATCTCGATCTGCCGTTCGATCTCTTCATACCGTTCGGTTTCGCCGCGTTTGGAAACGCGCGCCATCGACTGCGCGGGGTCGATATCGAGAAACACCGTTAAATCGGGTTTCAGCGTTTCGCGCGCGGGTGCGTTGAGCGCAATCACCCAATCGAGCGGCACGAATCCGCCGTTGTAGGCGAACGAAGAAAGATAATAACGGTCGCAAAACACGTTGACGCCCTCGTTCAGCTTTTTTAAGATGCCGTTCACGGGGTTCTTGATATGATCGAGCCTGTCCGCTGCAAACATTGCGGCGATCGTGTGTTCGTCGGTTTCGATCCGCCCCGTCAAGCACGAGCGCAGAACGGCGCCGAACGGCGAATCGGTGGGTTCGTGCGTGACGCAACACGAAACGCCCTTTTCGCCCAAATACTTTACGAGCGTTTTAATCTGCGTCGATTTGCCGCTGCCGTCCGTTCCCTCGAATACGATAAATTTTCCTCTTGCTCCGTTCTTTTCCATAACGTTCCTCATTATATCAAAAAACCGCGCTGATGTCAACGCGGTCGAAATTGATTTACGTAAATTCTTAAAAAGCGGTTATATCGCTGCATTTATACGAAACGGGTTCGACGTCTACCCACCCTATCGTAGACGCCGAAAAACGCCAGCTTTCTCCTTTGCTTAAATAATTCATATTATCGAGCGCCGTTCCGATATTGTTTCCTTCGGCGTCGTATAACGTGTAGGTAATGCTCACGTAAGAATAATTTTTGTTGGAATCGTTTTTCAAAATCCCCGTGACCGTAACCGAATAGCCTAATCCGTTTGTAAATTCGCTGCTGCATTGCGGCGTTCCCTCGATATGAAGTTTTCCGCCGTTTTGCACCGTTCCCCCGCCGTCGTTCGGCGTATCGATAAAACCGCACCCGCTAAGCGCCGTCGCCGCGATCATCATAAAACTTACACCGACCGCCGCCATCATTTTTGTGTTCCTCATATTCTTCCTCCGAATTGGTTATACTGTGTATTATAATAGGTCTTTTGACCTATGTCAAGACTTTTGACCTGAAAAAGTCTATAATTTTTTTATGCCGTACATTGAAATCATAAAACAAATTATGTTCGAGCAAAATTTGACCCAACAAAAGTTTGCCGATTTGATCAGCGTCAACCAAACGACGGTAAGCCAATGGCTGATGGGGAAGAAAAAGCCCGGTTACGACAGTATAAAAGCCATTTATCAACAATTCGGCATCGAACCGAATTTACTGTTCGGAATCGAATAACAAACGCGCCAACTTTCGTTGGCGCGTTTGTTTAATTTTTTAACCACTCCGTAAACGCTTTGAAGGCGGAAGGGAGCGCGTACTGCCGTTCGATTTCTTCCGCGCCCGCCCACTCGAATTGCTTAAATTTTTTGCGCGCGGCAATTTCGTAGCCCGTCATATGCCATTCGATATGCGAAAAGACGTGCTTTGCCTTTTTCCGCTTTTTGACTTGTCCGAATTCCCCTTCGCCGCAGTCCATGCCGTACATGGGGAACTGCCACAAGCCTGCAAGCAATCCCTTTTCCGCGCGTTTGACGAGGGCGTATTCGCCGTCGAATTCCAAAACAAGCACCTTGTATTGCTCGATACGGCGTTCTTTTTTGGGACTGCGAACGGGATACAAAAGCTCTTCTCCTTGTACATGGGCGCGGCAGAACGCTCGCCACGGGCAAAGATCGCACAGCGGCGCGCCGTTCGGCACGCACACGATCGCCCCAAGCTCCATGAGCGCCTGACAAAACTGCGACGCCTGCGGGGGATAAACTTCTTTCAGCGCCTGCGCGAACCGCGTGCGAACCGCTTTGTCGTCGATCTTGCCGCCGTCGGCAAACAGCCGCGTTAGTATCCTCAATACGTTTCCATCGACGGCGGGATACGGCAGCCCCAACGCGATCGACGAAAGCGAACCCGCCGTGTACTCCCCCACCCCTTTGAGCGCGCAAACCTCTTCATACGATTTCGGCACGCCGTTTTCGCAAATCTGATTTGCTGCGCGCTGCAAATTGCGGGCGCGGTTGTAATACCCCAGCCCCTGCCATGCCTTTAACACCTCTTCTTCCGAGGATTGCGCAAGAGAACACGCCGTGGGGAAACGCTCCAAAAAGCGCACGTAATATTCGCGCACCGCCTCGACGCGCGTCTGCTGCAACATGATCTCGGAAACGAGAATTTTATAAAAATCGGTTTCGCCGCGCCAGGGCATTTCCCGCTTGTTTTCTTCGTACCATTGAAGAAGGGGCGCAACCGCGCGCCCCAGCAATTCGTTTTGTTCCATTAAAACAATCCCGTGATTTTTCCGTTTTCGTCCACGTCGATTTTTTCCGCCGCAGGCACTTTGGGAAGTCCCGGCATGGTTAAGATATTACCCGTAAGCGCAATCAAAAATCCCGCGCCTGCCGAAACCTTCGCCGCGCGCACGGTAACGGTAAAATCTTCGGGCGCGCCCAACTTCGTCATGTCGTCGGAAAAAGAATACTGCGTTTTCGCCATACAGACGGGGATCTTTCCGAACCCGAGCGCCTCGAGCCGCGCGATCTGCTGCTCCGCCTCTTGCGTGTAACAGACGTCTTTTCCGCCGTATACCTTCGTAACGATCGCTTTGATTTTTTCCTTTACGGGTAGCGTTTCGTCGTAACAAAACCGAAATTCGCTCTTCGTTTCGCAAAGACGCACCACCTCTTCCGCCAGCTCGACGCCGCCCGCGCCTCCTTCCGCCCACACGGTGGAAAGCTTCACGTTCACGCCGAGCGCTTTGCATTTTTCAATGACAAGCTCGATTTCCCGATCGGTATCGGTGGGGAAACGGTTGACGGCGACCACGACGGGCAGTCCGTAAACCTCTTTCATGTTGGAAACGTGACGCAAAAGATTGGGCAGACCTTTTTCGAGCGCGCTTAAATCTTCCGCGCCGAGCTGCGTTCTATCGAGTCCGCCGTGCATTTTCAGCGCGCGCACGGTTGCGACGACAACGCACGCCGACGGCGTTAACTCCGCCTTGCGGCACTTAATATCGAGGAATTTTTCCGCGCCCAAATCTGCGCCGAAGCCCGCTTCGGTCACGACGTAATCGCCTAACTTCAACGCCGTTTTCGTGGCGACGACCGAGTTGCACCCGTGCGCGATGTTGGCGAACGGTCCGCCGTGCACAAGCGCGGGCGTGCCTTCGAGCGTCTGCACAAGGTTGGGCTTTAAGGCGTCTTTCAAAAGCGCGCACATCGCGCCCGCCGCCTTCAAATCGCCCGCCGTAACGGGCTTATCTTCATAAGTATAGCCGACGACGATACGCGCAAGCCGTTCTTTTAAGTCGGTAAGCGAGGTCGCCAAACACAAAATCGCCATGACTTCGCTCGCCACGGTAATATCGTAGCCGTCTTTGCGCGGCACGCCGTTCTTGCCGCCGCCCAAGCCGTCTTCCACGTTGCGCAGCTGCCTGTCGTTCATGTCCACGCACCGCCGCCAGGTAATGCGCGCAGGATCGACATTCAGCTCGTTGCCTTGAAAAATATGATTGTCGAGCATGGCGGCAAGCAGATTGTTCGCCGCGCCGATCGCGTGAAAGTCGCCCGTGAAATGCAAGTTGATGTCTTCCATGGGCACGACCTGCGCATAGCCGCCGCCCGCCGCGCCGCCTTTGATGCCGAATACGGGACCGAGCGACGGTTCGCGGAGCGCCACCACGACCTTTTTGCCCTTACGGGCGAGCGCGTCGGCAAGCCCGATCGTCGTCGTGGTCTTGCCCTCGCCCGCGCTCGTCGGCGTGATCGCGGTAACTAAAATCAATTTGCCGTCCTTCTTCTTCGCATTCATGACGGATAAATTTATTTTGGCTTTATATTTGCCGTACGGCTCGATCTCGTTCAAACCGAGTTTTGCGGCGATTTTTTCGATCGGCTGCATGACAGCACTCTGCGCGATTTCGATATCGGTTTTCATTTCCGTTTTCTCCTTTTTTGACCGTATTGCATGAGCAAGAAAAACGCAGCGCTTACTTAAAATATTTTACGGCACTTTCAAACAGCTTCATATCGTAATTACCGGGCACGTTTTTATAGAGCGAGGCGGCTTTTCGTTCGGAATGCCCCATTTTGCCGAATACCCTGCCGTCGGGCGAGAGGATACCCTCGATCGCGTCGAAACTGCCGTTGGGGTTGAACTGCACTTCCATGGAAGGATTGTTCTCGAAATCGACGTACTGCGTCATGATCTGTCCGTTTGCCGCAAGCTGCGCGATCAGCTCGTCGCTTGCGACGAACCGCCCTTCGCCGTGCGAAACGGGAACGGAGAACACGTCGCCCGCGTTCACGTAACTGAGCCAAGGCGATTTCACGGACGCAACGCGCACGCGCACGATCTTCGATTGGTGCCGCCCGATCGCGTTATACGTGAGCGTGGGGCAGCTTGCATCGGTATCGATGATTTTGCCGTAAGGCACCAGCCCAAGCTTGATAAGCGCCTGAAAACCGTTGCAGATGCCGCCCATTAAGCCGTCGCGCTTTTCGAGCAATTCCGTTACCGCCTCTTTTACCGCCGCGCCGCGGAAGAACGCCGTGATAAACTTACCCGAACCGTCGGGTTCGTCGCCGCCCGAAAAACCGCCCGGGATAAACACGATCTGCGATTCTTTCAGCTTGGCGGCGAAACGCTCGGCGCTGCGCGCCACTTCTTCCTGCGTGCGGTTGCGCACGACGAAAATTTCGGGCTGCGCGCCCGCGTCGGCAAACGCCTTCGCCGTATCGTATTCGCAGTTCGTGCCGGGAAACACGGGAATGAGCACTTTGGGCGTGACCGGCGCGCCCGTAGAGAGCAACGTGCCGCGGTCGGAATACGTGTACTTTTTCGCCGTGCCTTCGGCGGGGATATTGCAGGCGTAAACGCTTTCGAGCTTGCCTTCGTAAACACGGCAAAGTGTATCGAGCGAAACGCTTTCGCCCCCGCGCGATATTTGCTTTTCGGCAATCGTTCTGCCCAAAACCGTGCCGATTTCCCCGTGCGTCAATTCGAGAATAAACGAGCCGTAGCTGTAAGCGAAGATCTCTTCGTTCGTAATCTTTTCGTCGTAGCGGAAGCCGATGCCGTTGCCCATGCACATTTTGAGCACCCCCTCGGCGACGCCGCCGTATACGGGCGTATATGCCGAAATCGCCGCGCCCGTGCGAATAAGCCGCGTGACCGTTTCAAACACCGTTTTGAGCGAACGGGCTACGGGCAGACCGTTTTCGTCGTATTCGGGTTTCATGAGGACAACGGTATGCCCCGCCTCTTTGAATTCGGGGGAAACGGCTTCGCCCGCCGCGCCCGTGGTAACGGCGAAAGAAACGAGCGTGGGCGGAACGTCGATATGCTCGAACGTGCCGCTCATGGAGTCCTTTCCGCCGATCGCCGCGACGCCCAAATCGGTTTGCGCCTTGAACGCGCCCAAAAGCGCCGCGAGCGGCTGCCCCCAACGGGCGGCGTCGCGCCCCGGCTTTAAGAAATATTCCTGAAAGGTAAGATACACGTCGCGGAATGCCGCGCCGCTTGCGATCAGTTTGGAAACGCTTTCGACGACGGCGAGATACGCGCCGTGGTAAGGGCTTTTTTCGGTCACGTACGGATTGCCGCCCCATGCCATGTACGAAACGGTATCGGTATGTCCGCTCTCCGAGGAAATCAAATGCACCATTGCCTGCGGCGGCGTTCTTTGGAATTTTCCGCCGAAGGGCATGAACACCGTGCCCGCGCCAATCGTACTGTCGAACCGTTCCGAAAGTCCGCGTTTGGAGCACACGTTCAAATCGCCCGCAAGCTCTTTATACCCCTGCGCGAAATCGGCGGCAACCTGTCTGCGATAATCCTGCACGGCGGCGGGCGCCACGTCGATATGCTTTTCCGCGCCGTTGGAATTCAAAAATTCGCGCGAAACGTTTACGATCGTTTCCCCGTTCCAACGCATGACAAGACGGGGGCTCTCGGTTACGGACGCGACCACGGTCGCTTCGAGATTTTCTTCTTCCGCAAGCGCGATAAACGTATCCACGTCCTGCGGCGCAACGACGACCGCCATGCGCTCCTGCGATTCGGAAATGGCAAGCTCGGTGCCGTCGAGTCCGTCGTATTTTTTGGGAACGGCGTTGAGGTCGATTTCCAGCCCGTCGGCAAGCTCGCCGATCGCCACCGACACGCCGCCCGCGCCGAAATCGTTGCACCGTTTAATGAGCAGCGTCGCCTTTTCGTTGCGGAACAGACGCTGCAATTTGCGCTCTTCGGGCGCGTTGCCCTTTTGCACTTCGGCGCCGCAATGCGTGAGCGATTCGAGCGTGTGCGATTTCGACGAACCCGTCGCGCCGCCGCAGCCGTCTCTTCCCGTTCTGCCGCCGAGTAAAATGATTTTATCGCCCGCCGCAGGGACTTCCCTGCGCACGTTTTTCGCGGGCGCGGCGGCGATCACCGCGCCGATTTCAAGGCGCTTTGCCGTGTAACCCTCGTGGTACAGCTCGTCCACCTGCCCCGTGGCAAGCCCGATCTGATTGCCGTATGAAGAATACCCAGCCGCCGCCGTCGTTACGATCTTGCGCTGCGGAAGCTTGCCCGCGAGCGTTTGAGAAACGGGAACGAGCGGATCGCCCGCGCCCGTCACGCGCATGGCGGCGTAAACGTAGCTCCTGCCCGAAAGCGGATCGCGGATCGCGCCGCCGATACAGGTCGCCGCGCCGCCGAACGGTTCGATTTCCGTGGGGTGATTGTGCGTTTCGTTTTTGAAGAGCAGCAGCCAGTCCTCGTCTTTTCCGTCGATTTTTGCTTTGATCTTCACCGTGCAGGCGTTGATCTCTTCCGATTCGTCCAACTTCGCAAGCATGCCGCGTTTTTTCAACAGCTTGGCGGCGATCGTGCCGATATCCATTAAATTGATCGGCTTCGTGCGCCCGATCTCGCTGCGCGCCGCCAGATATTCGTTGTAGGCGTTTTGCAGCAGCTCGTCCTCGAACGATACCGAATCGATGGTCGTTAAAAACGTCGTATGGCGGCAGTGATCGGACCAATACGTATCGATCATGCGCACCTCGGTGAGCGTGGGGCATCTGCCCTCGCCGCGGAAGTATGTTTGGCAGAACGCCGCGTCGTCCGCGTCCATGGCAAGCGCGTATTGCTTCACGAAATCGGCAAGACCTTTTTCGTCAAGATTGAGAAAGCCTTCGAGCGTTTTAACGCTTTCAGGTACGGGGTGCTCGATTTTCAGCGTTTCGGGTTTATGCAGCGCCGCCTCGCGGCTTTCCACGGGGTTGATAACGTAGCGTTTTATCGCCTCGATCTGCTCTTCGGTGAGCGCGCCGTAAAGCGCGTAGACCTTCGCCGTGCGGATCACGGGGCGGTTGCGCATGGAAACAAGCTGAATGCACTGCGCGGCAGAGTCGGCGCGCTGGTCGAACTGCCCCGGAAGATATTCCACCGCGAACGCGCGCGCGCCCGCAAGATCGATCCCCTCGCCCGCCGTATCCATCTGCGGTTCGGAAAACACGGTATTCACGCACTGTTTGAAGAGTTCTTCTTCGATGTCTTCCGCATCGTAACGGTTGATAATGCGGATTTTTTCCGCAGGTATGCCCAAAATTTCGCGCACGTCGGCAAGGAGCGCACGCGCTTCGTTATCGAACCCTGTTTTCTTTTCTACATAAACTCTGTATACCATTTGTTTCTCCTGACGTTTTACAAAAGAATAATTTTGAGATTCTTCGGGCTGCGCCCTCTGAATGACAAGAAGCTGCGCCTTTGAACGACATGCCGCCCCTTCTGAACGGCAGCCCTTTCCTACCGACGCGCCTTCTTGTCATTCCGACGCGTCACCCTGTCATTCCGAGCTTGTCGAGGAATCACCGCGCTGCCCTGTTATACTAAGCGCCGCTCTTTCCCACCGACGCGCCGCTCTTTCACACCGACGCGCCGCCCTTTCATACTAATGCGCCCCTTTTCATACCGACGCATCACGTTGTCATTCCGCCCCGCCTTAGGCGGCACGAGCGCACGGCGCGATGTAGCTTGCCGAGGAATCTCTTACCGCAATCCTGCCACCCATGTCGCAGTCCCGCCAATCCGACGCGTCACCCTGTCATTCCGCCCCGCCTTAGGCGGCACGAGCGCACGGCGCGATGTAGCTTGTCGAGGAATCTATTTTAATGCGGCAAGCGCTTTGGCGCCGATATCCCCGCGCATATAGGCATGTTCAAACGAAACGCCTTCGGCAAGCGAGTAAGCGTCGCGCACGGCGTCTTTCAGCGTATCGCGCGCCGCAACCGCACCGAGCACCCTTCCGCCCGCCGTAACGAGCGATCCGTTCTCGTCCTTCGCGCCCGCGATATAAAGATATTCGCCCGCGCCCGTATGCGGCAAAGTAATGGGATAACCCGAATTGTACTTTTGCGGATAGCCGCCCGAGGCGACGACCACGCAGCACGCCGCGCCCTTTTTGAATTTGACCTGATCGGGCGAAAGCGTGCCGTCGTGCACGGCTTGCATGATTTCGAGCAAATCGCTTTCCAAAAGCGGCAGAACGACCTGCGTTTCGGGATCGCCGAAACGGCAATTATATTCGATGACCTTCGGACCGTTCGGCGTGAGCATTAAACCGAAATACAAACAGCCTTGGAACGTGCGCCCCTCTTTGTTCATCGCCTCGACCGTGGGCAGGAAAATGCGTTCCATGCACTCTTTGGCAATCTTTTCGGTATAGTAAGGGTTGGGCGCAACCGTGCCCATGCCCCCCGTGTTTAAGCCCTTGTCGCCCGTGAGCGCGCGTTTATGATCCATCGACGACACCATGGGCACGACCGTTTTTCCGTCGGTAAACGAAAGAACCGAAACCTCGGGTCCCGTTAAAAACTCTTCGATCAAGATACTGTTTCCGCTTGCGCCGAACACTTTATCGCACATGATATCGCGCACAGCTTGTTCCGCCTCGGCAAAATTCTGCGCAATGATCACGCCTTTGCCGAGCGCAAGCCCGTCCGCCTTGATCACGGCGGGGAACGCGCTGTTTTTCAAATAGGCGATCGCCGTTTCCGCATCGGTAAACGTTTCGCTCGCCGCCGTGGGAATGCCGTATTTTTTCATGAGGTCTTTGGAGAACACCTTGCTCCCCTCGATGATCGCGGCGTTTTTCCTCGGACCGAAACAGGGAATGCCGACATTTTCGAGTGCGTCGACCAAACCGAGCACGAGCGGATCGTCGGGCGTGACGACGGCAAAATCGACCCTGTGCGTTTTGACGAACGCCAAAACGCCGTCAAGATCGGTCGCCTTAATCGGATAACATTCGGCATCTTGCGCGATGCCGCCGTTGCCGGGCAGAGCGTAAACCGTTTCCACGCTCTGATTTTTTTTCAACGCTTTGATCACGGCGTGTTCTCTTCCGCCGCCGCCGATAACAAGTATATTCATGGATAACCCCTTTCCGTTCTTTCGCAATCTGTTCAAATTATAATTTTTCCGCTAAATTACCGCTCACGAAAATTTGTTTTGCGCGGCAAAAGAAATTTTGTGAACTTAGTGGTGGAAAAGCCGCATACCCGTAAACGCCATGACCATGTTGTGGTTGTCGCACGCTTCGATCACAAGATCGTCGCGCAGCGAACCGCCCGGCTGCGCCACGAACGAAACGCCGCTTGCCGCCGCCCGTTCGATATTGTCGGAAAACGGGAAAAACGCATCGCTGCCGAGCGAAACGCCCGTCACCGTTTTGAGATACGCTTTCTTTTCCTCTTTGGTGAAGGGTTCGGGACGCACCGCAAAATTCTTGCGCCAAACGTTCTCGCCCGTCACCTCTTCGTAATCGTCGGAAAGATACAAATCGATAATGTTGTTTTTTTCAGGTCTGCCCACGCCTTCCGCAAACTGCAGCGTAAGCACCTTCGCGTGCTGACGCAAGTGCCAAAGATCGGCTTTCTGCGCCGCTAACCGCGTGCAGTGAATGCGCGACTGCTGCCCCGCGCCCACGCCGATCGCCTGTCCGTCGGCGGCGAAACACACGGAATTGCTCTGCGTGTATTTGAGCGTAATGAGCGAGATGATAAGATCGAGCGCCTTGTCGTCGGGCAGGTTCTTATTTTTGGTCACGACGTTTTTAAGTAACCCTCGGTCGATCACGAAATCGTTGCGGCTCTGCTCGAACGTGATGCCGAACACCTGCTTTCTCTCGATCGCGTCCGGCTCGTAATCCCGATCGATTTTTACGATATTATATGCGCCCTTGCGCTTTGCTTTCAAAATTTCGAGCGCCTTGGGCGAATACGCGGGAGCGATCACGCCGTCGGAAACCTCGCGCGAAATAATGCGCGCCGTCACCTCGTCGCACTCGTCGGAAAGAGCGATCCAATCGCCGAACGAACTCATTCTGTCCGTTCCGCGCGCGCGCGCGTAAGCGCAGGCAAGCGGACTGTCGTCCAATCCTTCGATATCGTCCACAAAGCACGATTTTTTGAGCGCGGACGAAAGCTTTTTCCCGATCGCCGCCGACGTGGGCGAAACGTGCTTGAAGCTCGTCGCCGCCACGCAGCCCGTGTTGGCTTTAATCTCGCGCACAAGCTGCCACGAGTTGAACGCGTCTAAAAAGTTGATATAACCGGGGCGGCCGTTTAAGATCTCCACGGGCAGTTCGCCGTTTTCCTTATAAATGCGTGCGGGATATTGGTTGGGATTGCACCCGTATTTCAACGAAAATTCCTTCATAAGTCCACCTCTCATTCATATTTGTTAAACAAAATATTCTCGTATTCGCCGCTCTTGCAGTCGATCGCGCGGCAATAAAGCGAAATTTTATTCTCTTCGTTCAAGCTGTTCCAGATCTCTTCCGCAAACGCCTTGAAATCGGCGGGAAGAAAAACGCGCTCGGGTTCGCCCTCGAAGGAAGGCAGCGGATTCCCGTCGCTCTGATAGGTGTGGATAAAACGCCCCTCGCCCGCGATCGGCTCGAAGTCGAAGAAATAGCGGTTGCACGCCTTGCCCTCTTTGTCCGCGCTTTTGAGAATGGACATTTCATAACAGTATTTGCCGCCCGTATGCAGAATCGCGCTGATACGCGGCGTAAAGTTGGGGCTATCGGGTTCAAACGTGCGCTTGCGCAACGCATGGCGGAAGCACTTGCCCGCCTGCAAAGCCTGCTCGATCGTATCCGTTTGATCGCCGTTCGTCACGATCACGTCGCCGCCGACGACTTTGACGGGCGAATAGATGATAAGCGAAGGGTCTTTTACTTTGCTTTCGTCGTACGGCTTGGTCTTTAAGCCCTGCCCGTCCTCGACGAACACGCGGTTGCGGCTGTTTTCGCTTCTGCCCATGATGAAATAGGCGAACGCTGCCCTGCCGTCCCGGAGCTGCCCCACGATAATTCCTCTGCCGGGATAGGCGTTGCCGCACAGTCTTTCCCGAATGCTCGTTGCGTTATTCATTGCTTTCCTCCGATAATTTTTTGCATACCGTTTCCACGGCTTCTGGCAGAATCACCCATTCCGCCTCGCGCATCACGCGTTTTTGCAGAAGCTCGGGCGTATCGCCTTCCCGCACTTCCACCGCTTTCTGCGCGATGATCGGTCCGCCGTCGCACACCTCGTTTACGTAATGCACGGTCGCGCCCGTCACCTTAACGCCGCGCGCAAGCACCGCTTCGTGCACGTGCAAACCGTACATGCCCTCGCCGCAGAAGCTCGGAATAAGCGCGGGGTGCACGTTTATGATCGCGTTTTCGTACGCTTTTACGAATTCTCCGCTCAGCACGGTCATAAATCCCGCCAACACGACGAGCTGCGCGCCGTACTCTGCAAGCAGCCGCATGATCTCTTGTTCGCGCGCCTTGCGGTCGGTGAAAATCTTTTTATCCGCGACGGCGGTTTTTACGCCGTTGCGCCGTGCGCGTTCGAGCGCGTAAGCCGTTTGACTGTCGCTCACGAGCAAGCCGACTTCGCCGTGCGCGATAAGCCCCGCTTCCTGCGCGTTGAGAATCGCCTGAAAATTCGTGCCGCCGCCCGAACAGAGGACGGCGATTTTTATTTTGTTCATACCAATACCACGCCGTCGTCGCTCTTAATGATTTCGCCCAGAAGATAAGCGTCCTCGCCCTGCTCTTTCAAAATACGCAGCGCCGTTTGCGCGTCCTCTTTGGCAACCGTAACGCTCAGCCCCACGCCCATGTTGAAGGTGTTGAACATGTCGTGTTCGGAGATCTTGCCCGTCTTCTGAATGAGATCGAAAATAGGCAGGATTTTCACGTCGCTCTTTTTGATTTTGACGCCCAGCCCTTTGGGAACGGAACGGGGCATGTTTTCGTAAAATCCGCCGCCCGTGATATGCGAAACGCCCTTGACCTTGACTTTTTCAAAAAGCGCCAGCATGGACTTCACGTAGATCTTCGTCGGGGTAAGAAGCGTTTCGCCGAGCGACGCGCCGCCAAGCTCCTTTACGGGCGCGTTCAGATCGCAATGCTCGATATCGAACACCTTTCTCACGAGCGAAAATCCGTTGGAATGCACGCCCGAAGAAGCGACTGCGATCACGACGTCGCCTTCCTTGACGGAATTTTTATCGAGCACGTTTTCTTTGTCCACCGCGCCGACCGTAAAGCCCGCCAAATCGTAATCGTATTCGGGCATCGTGCCGGGGTGCTCGGCGGTTTCGCCGCCGATGAGCGCGCAGCCCGCCTGCACGCAGCCCTCCGCCACGCCGCCCACAATCTCGGCGATGCGTTCGGGCACGTTCTTGCCGCAGGCGATATAGTCGAGGAAGAAAAGCGGCTTCGCGCCGCAGCAAATCACGTCGTTGACGCACATGGCGACGCAGTCGATGCCGATCGTGTCGTGTTTACCGAGCAAGATCGCCAAACGCAGCTTGGTGCCGACGCCGTCCGTTCCCGCCACGAGAACGGGGTTTTTCATGCCCGCGACGGGAAAGGGAAACAGTCCGCCGAATCCGCCGATATCCTCCATGCCTGCAGGCATGGTGCGCCGCACGTGCTTTTTCATCAGCTCGACCGATTTATAGCCCGCGGTAATATCGACGCCGGCAACCTTATAACTTTCCGAAAAACTTTTTTCCATGTCGTGTTCAATCCTTTTTTTGAAATTTGGGGTTTTCGCTCAGCGGACGCTCGAAACGGCTCTTTTGCGGATTTTCGGGGACTTCGGTCGGATACGCGCCGTCGAAACAGGCGCAACAGAATCCGCTACCGTCGCCGCCCGAAACAAGCCCCGCATGGGCAAGATCGAGGTATCCCACCGAATCCGCGCCGATGATCTTTGCGATTTCCTCTTCCGAGTAGTGGCAGGCGATGAGGTTCTCGCGCGAATCGATGTCCGTGCCGTAGTAGCAGGGATTTAAGAACTTGGGCGCGGACGAAAGGAAGTGCACCTCTTTCGCGCCCGCGTCGCGCAGCTGTTTGACGATCGGGCGGCTCGTCGTGCCGCGGACAATCGAATCGTCTACGAGAATGACGCGTTTGCCGCGCACCGCCGAAGAAATGACGTTCAGCTTGATCTTTACCCTGTCTTCGCGCATTTTCTGATCGGGCGCGATAAACGTTCTGCCGATATATTTGTTTTTGAGGAATCCGATCCCGTACGGGATCCCCGATGCCTGCGAATAACCGAGCGCGGCGTCCAAGCCAGAATCGGGCACGCCGATGACGATATCCGCGTCGATTTTATATTTTTCCGCCAGAAACGCGCCTGCGCGTTTGCGCGCGTCGTGCACGTAACAGCCGTCGATCTCGCTGTCGGGACGCGCCGTATAAAAGAACTCGAACACGCAAAGCGATTTTTTTCCGCCGCAGTGCGATTTATCGCTTTTCACGCCGTCTTTGGTGATTACGAGCATTTCGCCCGGTTCGATCTCGCGCACGAGCTTCGCGCCGATCGCGTTGAGCGCGCACGATTCGGAAGCGACGATATGCGCGCCGTCCTCACGCACGCCGTAGCACAGCGGGCGGAATCCGTGCGGATCGCGCACCGCAATAAGTTTGGTGGGCGACATCACGACGAGGGAATACGCGCCTTTGAGCCTATCCATCGCGCCGAGCACCGCCTCTTCGATCGAACGCGTTTTCACGCGCTCCTTCGTGATCGTATAGGCAATGACCTCGGTATCCGACGTCGTATGAAAGATACTTCCGTCGCTTTCAAGCTCCGAACGCAACTCGTAAGCGTTCGTCAGATTGCCGTTATGAGCGAGCGCCATGTTGCCTTTCAGATGATTGACGACGATGGGCTGCGCGTTTTCTCTGCCGCACATGCCCGTCGTGGAATAGCGCACGTGCCCGATCGCAAGCTCGCCTTCGCCGAGTTTTTTGAGCACGTCGGCTTTGAACACGTCGTTCACAAGCCCTTCGTCTTTATAACCCGTAAACACGCCGTCGCGGTTGACGACGATGCCGCAGGATTCCTGCCCGCGGTGCTGCAGCGCGAACAGCGCGTAATACGCCGTCGATGCGACCGCCTGCGTTTCGGGCGCAAAAATGCCGAATACGCCGCACTCCTCATGGATATGTCCCGTCATATTATTCTCCCGTGGTAACGCGCTTGAAAATTTCCCTGTATGCGTCCTCGACCCCGCCCATGTCGCGGCGGAAACGGTCTTTATCGAGTTTTTCGCCCGTCTCAGCGTCCCAGAAACGGCAGGTATCGGGCGAGATTTCGTCGGCAAGCACGATCGAGCCGTCGCTCAGTTTCCCGAATTCGAGCTTGAAGTCGATAAGCCGCACGCCGAGTTTGAGGAAGTACTCTTTGAGCACTTCGTTTACCTTGAAAGCATATTTTTTGATCGTCTCGATCTCTTCCGCCGTAGCGAGTTTGAGCGCGAGCGCGTGGTAATCGTTGATAAGCGGATCGTCGAGCGCGTCGCACTTGTACGAAAATTCGATCGTCGGCTGCTCGAACACGATGCCCTCTTCCACGCCGTAGCGCTTTGCGAACGAGCCGGCGGAAACGTTGCGGATAATCACTTCGAGCGGAACGATGCTCACTTTTTTCACGAGCGTGTCGCGGTCGGAAAGCTCTTCCACGAAATGGGTGGGAACGCCGTGCTTTTCCAAAAGCTGCATCATCATGTTCGACATGCGGTTATTGACGACGCCCTTTCCGACAATCGTCCCTTTCTTCGCGCCGTTAAACGCCGTCGCGTCGTCTTTGTACGAAACGATGCACAAATCGGCGTTCGCCGTCGCGTATACCTTCTTCGCCTTGCCCTCGTAAAGCTGAACCGTCTTTTCCATTTTGTTACCTTCCTTATAAATGATATTTCGCGGAAATTTCCGCGTCTTTTGCAAGTACCTTTTTCGCCGCCGCCTCGCGCGCGGAGAAGAGCCTGTCCGCAAGCGATTTATCGCTCACTGCCAAAATCTGCACGGCAAGCAGCGCGGCGTTCTGCGCGCCGTCGATCGCCACCGTCGCCACGGGAATGCCGGAGGGCATCTGCACCGTCGACAAAAGCGCGTCCAACCCGTCGAGCGTGGAGCTTTTCACGGGGATCCCAATCACGGGCAGCGTGGTGTTCGCCGCGATCGCGCCCGCAAGATGAGCGGCTTTGCCCGCCGCGCAGATCACCGCGCCGAATCCGTTCTCCCGCGCGTTTTGCGCAAAAGAGCGCGCCTCATCGGGCGTTCTGTGCGCCGAAAGCACGCGCACCTCGAAGGGTACGCCGTATTCCCGAAAAACCGAGAACGCCTTTTCTACGACGGGAAGATCGCTGTCGCTTCCCATAATTACCGCAACTTTCATTTCTGCCTCCAAAAATAAAAAGGCAGTTTCTTCCTATGCGGAAAAAACTGCCCGCTTAAACGTGCTTTTATCCCCGAAATTTCTGCGTCGACAAACCCTTTCGTTCATATAAATATTATAACAAATACTTTCCCCGCAAGTCAAGCGTTCAAAAGCCGATTTTCAAGGGATTTCGTCTATATTTTTTCTCTTGCTCCGTCGCTGTCGTAAATCTCGGTCAATGTGAATTTGGTCTTGTCGCACGAAGTGAGATAATACTCCGCGCCCCCCTTTTCGCTGCGTAGAGGGAAATATCCGCCGCCGTGCAGATGCCCGAACACCACTTTATCGACGTTGTTTTCCTCGAAAAGCTGTGTGAATAGCGTATCTTCCCGCCGTACGGAAAAGGGCGGATAATGAATGAGCGCGATGAGCAAATCGCCTTCGCGGCGCACCTTTTTCACCTCGGCAAACGCAAGGCGAAACCGCTCCGCCTCTCTGAGATAAAGCGTCATGTCGTGTTCTTGAAAATCGGCGCTGCCGGGGCACGTCCAGCCGCGCGAACCCGCGATTACGACGTTTTCGATCCGCACGCAGTCGTTCTGCAAAAATGTAAAGGTCGGATCGGGCGCGAGCGAACGGATCTTCGTGATCCCGCTCCACCAAAAATCGTGATTGCCGCGGATAAAAACCTTGCGCCCCTTCAAGGGCGCGAGCGACGCAACGTCGTACATGCCCTCTTCGGTTTTCATTCCCCACGAAGTATCGCCGCCGATCAAAACGACGTCGTCGTCCGTCACCTTCTTCTCCCAATCAGCTTTTATTTTCGAAAAATGCCCTTCCCATTCCGCCCCGAACACGTCCATGGGCTTGTCCGACGTTCCCGAAAGATGCAAATCGCTTATGGCGTAAACTTTCATAACGGGCAGATTATAACACGTTTGCGCGCGGATGTAAAGTAAAACGCGCCGTCCCTTCGGATCGCACGCTTTTTCATGCATTTTATTCCTGCAAGCCTTCGCTATTATGAAGTATTATTGAAGCTACCGTACCGCTTCCTTTCAAATATGCCAACCTTAGGCGACACGAGCACGAAAGCGAAATTGCGGACGCAGGACGCGAAGCACGAAAAAAGCCCTTGCAACTTCTTGCAAGGGCTTTTGGAGCTGCTGAGCGGACTTGAACCGCCGACCTCATCCTTACCAAGGATGTGCTCTACCTGCTGAGCCACAGCAGCATGCTCGATATTTATGAAACATTCGTCAATCGTTCAAGAATGCGCCGCAACGACGATTCTTAACAAAATGTAGTATATAAAATCTCCTCGAATTCGTCAAGCAAAAATAACGAGTTTTCAAATAATTCTTATTATTTTTCAAAGAGGTATTGCTTTTTTGCAACTTTTCGTTATAATGAAAGAGTAGTAAACTTTATCGCACACCGCAAATAAGGTTTCAAAATTCAGATAAGGGGTTAAAAATTATGAGCATATCGGCAAAGGACATCCGGAACGTCGCCATCGTGGGACACAGCGGCGAAGGCAAAACCACGCTTACCGAGGCGATTCTATTTAACAGCGGCGCGATCGAGCGCATGGGTTCCGCGGCGGCGGGCACAACCGTTTCCGATTACGACGAACAGGAAATTTCCCGTAAAATGTCCGTTTCCCTTTCGGTCGCCTACACTTCTTGGAAAGACGTAAAACTCAATCTGTTAGACGTTCCCGGATTTTACGACTTCGAGGGAGAAGCGAACGAAGCGATGCGCGCCTGCGGCTGCGCCGTCGTAGTGACGGGCGCGAACGGAAACGTGAGCGTAGGCGCGGAAAAGGCGATCGCCATGTGTTTGAAGGCGAAAAAACCGCTTATCATTTTCATCAACGGCATGGATAAGGAAAACGCCGACTATCCCGGCACAATACGCGCGTTACACGACAAGTATAAAGGAAAAATCGCCCCCATTCAGATTCCCATCATGGAAGGCAGCAAGATGACGGGCAACGTCAACGCGCTCACCTGCAAGGCGTACCGTTTCACGAACACGGGCGCCGAGGAAATTCCCATTCCCGAAACGTATCAGCGCGAATACGACGTCATGCAGCACCAGCTCATGGAAACCGCTGCCGAAAGCGACGACGTACTGCTTGAAAAATACTTTGAAGACGGCTTCCTTTCCAAAGAGGATACCATTCACGGCATTCGTAAAGGCATTTTTGAAATCGGCGTAATCCCCGTTATGGCAGGCAGCGCGCTGCAAAACAAAGGCGTGATCAACCTCATGAACGAAATCGTGAAGTATATGCCCGAAGCCGCCGAACGCCACGATCTGCCCGCAAAAGATCTGAAAAACGATATCGTAACGGGTATCGCCTGCGACGAAGAAGGTCCGTTCTGCGCCCAGATCTTCAAAACGGCAGTCGATCCTTTCGTCGGAAAAATGAACTACCTGCGCGTCTGCCGCGGCAAGCTCAAATCGGGCATGCGCGTTTACAACCCCAACACCGATACCGTGGAAAACATCGGGACGCTTTATCTCGTACGCGGAAAAAAACTCGACGCCGTTTCCGAGCTGAGCGCGGGCGATATCGGCGCGATCGCAAAACTCACCGACACGGGCACGGGCGATACGCTTTGCACCGAAAGCCACCCCGTACAATTCGACCCCATCCCCTTCCCCAAGCCCGTCCTCTTTATGGCGGCTTACGCGCAGGTGCGCGGCGCGGAAGATAAGGTATTCACGGGGCTTGCCCGTCTTGCGGAAGAAGACAAGAGCTTTTCCATTACGAAAAACACCGATACGGGCGAAACGCTCGTCGGCGGTCAAGGCGAAGTCCACCTCGACGTTATCCGCAAAAAGCTGAAAACAAAGTTCTCCGCGGACGCTGAATTCCGCACGCCGCAGATCGCCTATAAGGAAACCATCCTCGGCAAATCGACCGCCGAAGGCAAATATAAAAAACAGACGGGCGGACACGGACAGTACGGACATTGCAAAATGCGCTTCGAGCACAGCGACAAAGATTTTGAGTTTGCGGAAGAGGTTGTGGGCGGAACGGTGCCGAAACAGTATATTCCCGCCGTGGAAAAGGGCATCACCGAATGTCTGCCTCACGGCGTGTTGGCGGGATACCCCGTGATCCGCTTGAAAGCAATCTTATTTGACGGCAGCTACCACCCCGTCGATTCGTCGGAAGCGGCGTTCAAATCGGCGGCGGAGATCGCCTTTAAGGAAGGCATGAAAAACGCGAACCCCGTACTGCTCGAACCCGTTTCGCGCCTGCGCATCAGCGTGCCCGAACAGTACGTCGGCGACGTTATGGGCGACCTCAACAAACGCAGAGGACGCATTATCGGCATGGATACGCAGGAAAACATGCAGATCGTCACGGCGGAAGCGCCGCAGGGCGAACTGCTCACCTATGCCACCGCGCTGCGGTCGATGACGCAGGGACGCGGAAAATTTTCCGAAACGTTCGCCCGTTACGAACAGGCGCCCGAAAGCGTTTTGCAGGCAATCAAACAATAATCGAAAAAACGCCCCCTTTGAAAGGGGCGTTTTTTTATGCGTTGAATTTCTTCCGGTAATTTTCCATACATTTTTGGATGATGCGTTCCGCTTCTTCGCGGTGCGCAATCTCTTTTACCGTCGTTTTCTTGTGTTCCAAGCTCTTATATACTTCGAAGAAATGCATCATTTCCTCGAAGATATGATCGGGCAGCTGCGAAATATCGGTGTATCCGTTATAATTCGGGTCTTTCACGTGAATGGCGATGATTTTTTCGTCCAACTCGCCGCCGTCGATCATCTTGATTACGCCGATGGGATAGCAATGCACCAAAGTCATGGGATAGATCACTTCGTTGCAAAGCACGAGGACGTCTAAGGGGTCGCCGTCGTCGGCATAAGTGCGCGGAATAAATCCGTAATTCGCTGGATATACCGTCGAAGTATATAAAATACGGTCGAGCCGCAAAATGCCCGTTTCCTTATCGAGCTCGTATTTCGCTTTGCTCCCTTTCGGAATTTCGATAAGCGCCTCGAAGGAATCGGGGCAAATCCGTTTTACGTCGATATCGTGCCAAATATTCATAATCTTCTCCTCTTTTTTTATTTTAGCATAAAATTGATACCGCCGCAAGACGATAAAAAGGAAATTTGAAAAAATTTTGAAGTTTCGGGATATTTTTACTTGAAAAGCGGACGCAAATATGATATAGTAATATAGCTTTTAATAAAGCCGTGCAGAAGTACCCAAGAGGCTCAAGGGGCTCCCCTGCTAAGGGAGTAGTGCTGGAAACGGCAGCGCGGGTTCGAATCCCGCCTTCTGCGCCACAAAGACACACGCAAAAAGAGCTTATAAAACTCCGCTGCGTGTGTCTTTTTCCATGCAAAACGTCCTTTTTGCACAAGTTGACGCTTGCCATGACAGGATATGATTCTCTTTATCTTGCATTTCCCTGTTTCTGAGTCAGACACAACAAAAAGAGCTTAATAAAAAAGCGGACATCCGTCCGCTTTTTTATTATCTGTTGTCGATTTTTTCGGGATACATATCGTGGCGCGAAAGCCTGTCCCAGGCTACCTGTTCCCACTTTGTCCCCTTTTTTCCGTAATTGCAATAGGGGTCTATGGAAATTCCTCCGCGGGGCAAAAACTTGCCCCATACTTCGATATATGCCGGATCCAGCAAATCAATAAGGTCGTTCATAATTATATTCACGCAATCCTCGTGAAAATCACCGCGATTTCTGAACCCGAAAAGATATAGCTTCAAAGACTTGCTTTCAACCATCTTTTCGCGCGGAACGTACGAAATATAGACAGTGGCAAAATCGGGCTGACCCGTAATGGGGCAAAGGCTTGTGAATTCGGGACAGTTGAATTTTACGAAATAATCCCTTTCGGGGTGTTTGTTTGCAAACGTTTCCAAAACGGACGGGTTGTAGGTCTGAGGATATTCAGTATTGTTGTTACCGAGCAGGGTTATACCTTCGTTCTGCTTCTCTCTTGGCATATTATTCTCCTTTTATTGCAGGGTCTTCTATTCCGTTGGCTTTAAATGCCGCGGTGCGGTCGCGGCAAGTAGCGCATACGCCGCAAGGTTTTTCGCCGCCCGAATAACAGCTCCAAGTATATTTATACGGAACGCCAAGTTCAAGCCCCTTTTTTACAACCTGAGATTTGTTTAAGTTCACAAAGGGCGCAAGAATTTTAAGCTGTCCGCCGCTGCCCGTATGAATAGCTTCGCCCATAGCGGAATTGAACTTTTCGCTGCAATCCGGATAGGCGTTGCCCGCCGCGTCGTCGCTGTGCGCGCCGTAATATATCACCTCGCACCTGTGAGAAAGCGCCACGCTTGCCGCCGCCGAAAGAAACAGTCCGTTTCTGAAAGGAACGTAGGTTGAAACGGGTTTGCCGCCCGTTACGGAAAGCTGTTCAGCATAACTTTGCAGGGGTATATCATTGGGCGAATCCGCCAAGAGCGAGATCGGAAGAGCACACGTCTGAACTCCA
>CAJUGP010000016.1:0-39831 GCA_910586365.1 uncultured Christensenella sp.
CTTTCCCTACACGACGCTCTTCCGATCTGTACCTATACCAACCGATGCGGAACAACGGAAGGTTGGAGAAATTTTCAAACAACTCGACAACCTTATCAATCTTTATCGGCAGCAGATTGAAAAGCTCAAAAATATCAAGTCTGCACTGCTTGAAAAGATGTTTGTATAGCGAAAGAAAAGAGGGTAAAAAAATGGATTTTGACAGCGAACTTGAATTTGAGCGCGCATTTATCAAACAGCTCTTTGAAAAGGGTTGGGAAACGACCGTTTTGAAAAATAAAACGGAAAAAGAACTGCTCCAAAATTGGGCGGAAATTCTTTTTGAAAACAACCGAGGAGTAGACCGCTTAAACGATTATCCGTTGACCGAAACGGAAATGGATCAAATCGTCGAGCAAATTCAAACGCTGCGCACGCCCTTGAAATTAAACGGATTTATTAACGGTAAAACAATACACATCAAAAGAGATAATCCGAACGATAAAATCCATTTCGGCAAGGAAGTAAGCCTTACGATTTACGATCGGCAGGAAATTGCCGCAGGGCGCAGTCGATATCAGATTGCAGAACAGCCGAAATTTCCCGCAAAATCGAGTTTGCTAAACGATCGGCGCGGGGATATGATGCTGCTCATCAACGGAATGCCTTTCTTTCATATCGAATTAAAACGCAGCGGCGTGCCTGTAAGTCAAGCATGCAACCAGATTGAAAAGTATGCGCACGAAGGTATCTTTACGGGTTTGTTCTCGTTAGTGCAGATTTTTCTTGCGATGAATCCCGACGATGCGGTATACTTTGCCAACCCCGGTCCGGACGGAAAATTCAACAAAGATTACTATTTCCATTGGGCAAACTTTAACAACGAACCCATAAACGATTGGCAGGGTATCGCGTCGAGCTTGCTGTCCATTCCCATGGCGCATCAACTGATCGGTTTTTATACGGTAGCCGACGATACGGACGGCATATTAAAGGTCATGCGCAGTTATCAATATTATGCCGCAAGCGCCATTTCGGATAAAGTATCGAAAACGAAGTGGGGCGAAGAGAACAAACACGGCGGTTACATATGGCATACGACGGGGTCGGGCAAGACGATGACCTCCTTCAAATCGGCGCAGCTCATTGCAAACTCGAAGGATGCGGACAAAGTTGTTTTTCTGATGGACAGAATCGAGCTTGGAACGCAATCCTTGCTCGAATACAGAGGCTTTGCCGAAGATGCGGAATCGGTTCAAGCGACGGAAAATACCGAGGTTCTTATCTCGAAATTAAAAAGTTCCGACCCTGCCGATACGCTGATCGTGACGTCGATTCAGAAGATGAGCAATATTAAGGCGGACGACGCCGTAAACGGGAAAGACGTTAAAACCATCAACGAAAAACGCCTTGTATTCATCGTAGACGAGTGTCACCGTTCCACGTTTGGCGAAATGTTAAGCGTCATAAAAAATACGTTCCCCGCGGCGATTTTTTTCGGTTTTACGGGTACGCCGATTCATGACGAAAATCAAAAAAATAAGAATACCACGGCGACGGTGTTCGGCGACGAATTGCACCGTTACAGCATTGCCGACGGCATTCGGGATAAAAACGTGCTCGGTTTTGATCCGTACATGGTATGCACTTACCGCGATAAGGATTTACGGCAAGCCGTCGCGTTAGAGCAAGCCAGAGCCAAAGACTTGCAAGAAGTTCTCGGCGATCCGCGCAAGCGTAAAATCTATTATGATTACATGGATGCACGCAAAATTCCTATGGCGGGCTATTACAACGGCGCGGGGAATTATGTAAGAGGGATAGAAGACTTCCTCGGCAGATCGCAATATGACAGAGACGAACACAGAGAGCAGGTCGTAAAGGATATTTTAGAGGGTTGGCAGACGTTGAGTCGCGGCGGGAAATTTCACGCGATTTTTGCAACCGACAGCATTCCCGAAGCGATTGCGTATTACCGTCTTTTCAAATCGAAAGAAACATGTTTGAACATAACGGCACTGTTCGATCAGAATATCGACAACAACGAAGGCGCAGCGCTGAAAGAGGACGCCGTTGTTGAAATGTTGGAAGACTATAATAAGCGTTACGACCAAAAATTTACGATACCGACTTATCAAAGATTCAAAAAAGACGTTTCGCTGAGATTGGCGCACAAAAAGGCATATATGGGGGTCGAGCGTGATCCGGAGCAGCAAATCGATCTGCTGATCGTAGTAGACCAAATGCTGACGGGGTTCGATTCGAAATGGATCAATACGCTTTACCTCGATAAACTGATGCGGTACGAAAACATTATTCAAGCATTTTCGCGGACCAACCGTTTGTTCGGTGCGGAGAAACCGTTCGGAACGATCCGATACTATCGCAAACCGCATACCATGAAGCGCAACATCGATAGCGCCGTAAAACTCTATTCGGGCGACAAACCGCTTGGGTTGTTTGTCGATCGGCTTGAGGGCAATCTGCATTCGATCAATGCGGTATTTCAACAAATCAACGAGCTGTTTGCCGCCGAACGGATCGCGAATTTTGAGCGTTTACCCGATACGCGCGAGGGGAAAGCGAAGTTTGCTTTGCTGTATAAACAGCTGAATGCCTATCTCGAAGCGGCAAAAATACAGGGGTTCGTATGGAGTAAAACCGAATACCGTTTCAAGCATGACGGCGGGAAAACGGTTACGGTTGTGCTTGCGTTGGATGAGCGTACCTATCTCACGCTGTTGCAGCGATATAAAGAGCTTTCCCGCTCGGTTATGCTCGGCGACGACGCGCCGTTTGAAATCGAAGGGTATATTACCGAAATCAATACGGGCGTGATTGACGCCGCATATATGAACGCACGTTTTGAAAAGTATATAAAAGCTTTGCAGTCCGATGCGCCTGCCGAAGTAATCGAACAGACGCTGAACGAGCTGCATAAGACCTTTGCTTCGCTGTCGCAGGAAGAGCAGAAATACGCCAATCTCTTTTTAAGGGACGTCGAACGCGGCGATGCACACATGGAAGACGGCAAAACGCTTCGCGATTATATTACCGTATATCACGTCAACGCAAGGAACGAACAGATTCACCGTTTCGCCGCGGCGCTCGGCGTCGATGAGCAAAAATTAAGGGCGATCATGTCGTTACGCGTCAGCGAAAGCAATCTCAACGAATACGGACGGTTCAATGCCCTGGCGGATACGGTCGATAAGGCAGTCGCAAAGCAATATTTTGAAACGGTTGAAGGGCAGCCCGTTCCGTCCTTTAAGTTATCCATGAAGATTAACGCAATTTTAAGGAAATTTATTTTATCGGACGGTTTTGAATTGTAAACGCAACGCTTTCGCTTATAACGCGAAAGCGTTTTTTTGTAAAGTAATTTGCTTTTTCACGACGCTTTCATGTCAATTTCATTGCGCAAACATGTTTTTTCCGATATAATGTAACGTGTGAGGAAATCGCGCGGGAGGGAAACATGAGCTATCTTTCGTTACAGAATGTGGGGAAGAAGTACAAAACGGGTACGGTGGAGGTCGACGCGCTGCGCGGCGTGTCGTTCGATTTGGAGAACGGAGAATTTGCCGTCGTGCTCGGTTCTTCCGGCGCGGGCAAAACGACGCTGTTAAATCTGTTGGGCGGCATGGACGCCGCGACGGAGGGGGAAATTCTGCTCGACGGTAAAAACGTCACCGCGCTCGATAAAAAGGGCTTGTGCGAATACCGCCGCAGCGACGTGGGCTTTGTGTTTCAGTTTTACAACCTCATGCCCAATCTGACGGCGCTGGAAAACGTGGAGATCGCCGTGGAAATCTGCAAAAACCACCTCGACCCGCAGGAAGTGCTCAGAGCCGTCGGGCTGGAAGAACGGTTGAAAAATTTTCCCGCGCAGCTTTCGGGCGGCGAACAGCAGCGCGTTTCCATTGCGCGCGCCGTGGCGAAAAATCCCAAGCTGCTTTTGTGCGACGAGCCGACGGGCGCGCTCGACTACGTAACGGGCAAAAAAATTCTCAAACTGCTGTACGACGTATCCAAAGAACAGAAAAAGCTCGTTATCGCCGTCACGCACAACACGGCGTTAAAGGACATGGCGGATAAGGTCATTCATATTAAATCGGGCGCGATCGAGGCGATCGAAGTAAACGAGCACCCCGTGCCGATAGAGGAGATCGAGTGGTAATGAAAACCTATCTCAAAACGCTCGAACGAATGTATAAAAAACACCTCATGCGTTTTCTTTCGATCATCTTTATCGTGGTCGTCAGCGTGGGGTTGGTATCGGGGATCGGGTCGAGCACGGAAAATCTGAAAAGCTCGCTCAGCGAATATTATAAAACGCAGAACGTGAGCGATTTTATCGTGAAATCGACCGAAGGGGGATTTACCGAAGTGCAGATCGCCGCGGCGGAAGAAGAATTCGGCGCGGAGAATATCAACGCTGGCATGTCGCTCGACGTCGAGCTGACGTTCGGCGAAGAAAAGGGCACGGCGCGGCTTTATTTTCTCGATTTTGAAAACTGGACGGTCAACGTGCCGCGGTACGTTTCGGGGAAAACGGTACAAGAGCTTGCGGCAGAAACGGACGGACGGCAGATTCTTTGCGCGCAAGCTGCCAAAGGACTGAAAACGCTTGCGCACGGAACGAAAGTCACCCTCGATTTCAAGGATATTTTAATGCAGTCCGCAGGGCAGGCGGGCGAACCGCTGAGCGAAGATAAGCTTTCTATATTGGATCGCTTCCTCAAGCCCGTCGAAACCGAAGTGGCGGGTACGGTGACGGACGCGCTCGCGTTCACCGACGACGGCGAACCGAGTTACATTCAGGAAGAGGGCGCAACCCTGCCCGATACGGTCAACGCGCTCGATTCGCTCCGTACGCTCGATTATATTTTGTATCTCCCCCTGTCGGTCGTGCCTTCGATTGCAGGGCATTCTGTTCTGCCGAAAACGGGCGATCTGTATATTACGGCGCGCGATCGCACGCTGTTTTCGTGTTTTTCATCCGATTATAAGCGCTACGTCGACGAAAATACGCAAAAGATCAAACAGATGATGGCGGTCGAAACGGACGGGGAGCAAACAAGCGGATGCGAAGTGATCACGCTGTACGATAATTACACCTTTTCGAGCCTCGACGCCTACGGCGATAAAGTGCTCGCGCTCGGTTTCGTGCTGCTTGTGGCGTTCGTTCTCGTCACCGCGCTCGTCGTATCCTCGAACATGTCACGGCTGATGGAAGAGGAACGCGCGCAAATCGCCTGTTTGAGAACGCTCGGCTATTCGGGTGTGAAGATCATCACCAAATACATGCTGTTCGCGCTGATCGCCACGGCGATCGCGGGCGTCGCTTCTTACTTTCTGGGTTTGGGATTGGCGGCGTTTATTTACCATGTATTCAATTACAGTTACGTCATGCCTCCGCTCGCGTCGCGCGTCGCCATGCTCTTTTACCTTATCACCTATTTTGCGATCGCCGCCGCGATCATCTTCTCGACGCTGTTTGCGGGCATTCGTCTTGTAAACGAAAAGCCCGCCGCGCTGCTGCGTCCCCGTCCGCCCAAGGCGGGCAGAAAGGTGATTTTCGAGCGCATGCCCTTCCTCTGGCGCCGTCTGCCCTTCAAATATAAATCAACGCTGCGCAACGTGCTGCGTTACCGCAATCGGTTTTATATGACGCTGATCGCCGTCGCCTGTTCGATGGGGCTGGTGCTCGCGGGGCTTGCGCTGCTCGATATGTGTTTGTTCGGCACGTTCGGTTCGCCCGCGATCGTAGGGTTGGCGTGTGTGATCGTCCTGTTCGCAGGGCTTTTGACGATGGCGGTCATCTATACCCTGACGGGTATCAATATCAGCGAGCGCAACCGCGAAATCGCCACGCTCATGGTGCTCGGCTATCAGGATAAAGAGGTGGCCGGTTATATTTACCGCGAGGTTTATATCAATACGCTCATCGGTATTCTGTTCGGGTATCCCGTGGGCGCGTTGTTGATGTGGGTCGTGTTCAATGTAATGAACTTCGGTTCGCTTGCATCCGTTTCCTGGTTTATGTGGCTGATCGCGCCCGTCGTGGTGCTTCTGTTCACCGCGTTCGTAACCTTGATTCTGCGCCGCAAAATCGTGAAAATCGATATGAACGAATCGCTCAAAGCAAATGAATAAACGCGCGCAATATGCCACAAGAATAACGTACGCTTATATTTACTTGACACATTATGGGGGCTTTGCTATAATAACTATTAAAAACGTTTAATTTTGGAGGGCGCACATGATTATTTACAACGAAAAATTTAACCTGCTGGAAGACAGGGTTTACGAATACGCTTTGCAAGATGTGAAGGAACCGCACCTGTACCGCGAACTGTTCGATTACGAATCGGTGCCCAAAATCGCGTTCAATAACCGTCAAGTCCCGTTGAACGTGCCCGAAGAAATTTGGATGACCGATACGACGTTCCGCGACGGTCAGCAATCGATGTCGCCGTTCACGGTGAAGCAGATCGTCGATCTTTTTCGCCTGATGTCGCGTTTGGGCGGCGAAAAGGGGTTGGTGCGGCAGTCGGAGTTTTTCGTGTATTCCAAAAAAGATCAGGAAGCGGTGCGCGCCTGTCAGGAATTGGGGTTGAAGTTTCCCGAAATCACGACTTGGATCCGCGCGAACGAAAAGGACTTCGATTTGGTCAAGAGCATGAACGTCGAAGAGACGGGGATCCTCGTCAGTTGTTCGGATTACCATATTTTCAAAAAAATGAATTTAACGCGCGCGCAGGCGCTCGATAAATATTTGGGGATCGTAAAAAGCGCGCTTTCGCACGGGATCCGTCCGCGCTGCCATTTTGAAGATATTACCCGCGCCGATTTCTACGGGTTTGTGGTGCCGTTCGCCACCGAGCTTATGAAGCTCTCGGAGGAAAGCGGCATTCCCGTCAAGATCAGAATGTGCGATACGATGGGGTTCGGCGTATCCTACCCCGGCGTGACGCTGCCGCGCAGCGTGCAGGGGATCGTATACGGGCTGTTCCACTACGCGAACGTGCCGCACGCGCAGCTCGAATGGCACGGGCATAACGATTTTTACAAGGTCGTATCCAACGCCGCGACGGCTTGGCTTTACGGCGCGTCCGCCGTCAACTGTTCGCTCCTCGGCATCGGCGAGCGCACGGGTAACTGTCCTTTGGAAGCCATGGCGGTGGAGTATGCTTCGCTGCGCGGCACGATGGACGGCATGGACTTTACGGCGATCACCGAGATCGCGGAATATTTCGAGCGTGAAATCAACTATCTCGTGCCGCCCAAAACGCCGTTCGTGGGGCGCGCGTTCAATTCCACGCGGGCGGGGATTCATGCCGACGGCATGCTGAAAGACGAGGAAATATATAATATTTTCGATACGGCAAAGCTGTTTAACCGTCCTGCGCGCGTCGCCGTGGATAAGACGAGCGGACTTGCGGGCATCGCGTTTTGGATCAACGATTATTATAAATTGCCCGATGACGTTAAAGTGGATAAAGCCGATCCGCTCGTGTTAAAAATGAAAGAATTGATCGACAGGGAATACGAAGAGGGGCGCAACAGTTCGTTCGGCGACGACGAACTTGTCAATCTCATATACATCATCGACAGTAAGCGTATCCGAACGCTTGCGGCGTACGCCATGCAGTGACTTTTTTCCCTTGCTTACGGGCAGGGGTTTTCTTTACGGACAAGATTCCTCGGCTTCGCTCGGAATGACAAAACGTTGTATAACGGAAGCGTCGCAATAATAAGCACGTCGGCATAACGAAAACGTCGCAATAACAAGCATGTCAGCATAACGGAAACGTTGGAATGACAAAATTGCCCTGTCATCCTGAGCGCAGCTCCCGCCCTGTCATCCCGAGTGTAGTTTCCGCTTTGTCTCCCTGAAATAGGGAGCTTTGCGGACGAGATTCCTCGGCTGCGCTCGGAATGACAAAATACCCTGTCATCCTGAGCGCAGCTCTCGCCCTGTCTCCCTGAGATAGGGGGCTTTGCGGACGAGATTCCTCGGCTTCGCTCGGAATGACAAAATACCCTGTCATCCTGAGCGCAGCTCTCGCCCTGTCTCCCTGAGATAGGGGGCTTTGCGGACGAGATTCCTCGGCTTCGCTCGGAATGACAAAACTTTGTATAGCGGAAGCGCTCTCGCCCTGTCATCCTGAGCGCAGCCGAAGGATCTGAAATAAGATAACCGCTGCGGAAACTTTTGAAAAATTTTTCATAAAAAAAAGGATTTTCGGCAAAACGCGTCGTAATTACAAAACGAATGAAAGAAAAGACCTACGAAAAAGAGCGGGCGTTTTTATCGCCGTACGCAAAAAAATCGTGCGAGAGCCGCGGAAGAGCGCAGATAGAACCGCCTTGCGCCATGCGCACCGATTTTCAGCGCGACCGCGACCGCATCATTTATTCCAAAGCCTTTTTGCGCCTTAAAAATAAGACGCAAGTCTTTTTCGCGCCTTACGGCGATCATTACATGTCGCGTTTAACGCATACGCTCGACGTATCGCAGATCGCCCGTTCGCTTGCGCGCTGTCTTTCTCTCAACGAGGATTTAGCCGAGGCGATCGCGCTCGGGCACGACTTGGGGCATACCCCGTTCGGGCACGTGGGCGAACGGGTGCTCGGCGCGCTCTGTCCGCAGGGATTTCGCCACAGCGAGCAATCGCTGCGCGTCGTCGACGTGCTCGAAAAGGACGGCAAAGGGCTTAATCTGACGTTCGAGGTGCGCGACGGCATTCTCAACCACACCAAAAGCGGAAATCCCGCCACGCTCGAAGGGGCGGCGGTTTCGCTTGCCGACCGCATCGCTTACATAAACCACGATATCGAGGACGCGATCCGCGCGGGCGTTCTGCATGCGGACGAGCTTCCTGCGGCGGCGGTCGAGGTGTTCGGGCTGGATACGTCCGAACGGATCAATACGGCGATCACCGATATTTACGAAACCTCGGCGGGACAGGCTTTCGTCCGTATGTCGCCCGCGCGCGCGGAAGCGCTCGAAACGCTCCGTTCGTTCATGTTCAAGCATGTGTACGAACACGCAAACAAACTGATCCAAGACAGCGCGGAACGCATGCTCGCCTCGCTGTACGATTATTTTACCAAGCGTCCCGAAGAGATGCCCGAAGTGTATTGCGCCATCGCCCGCACCGACGTGCCGCGCGCCGTGTGCGATTATATCTCTTCCATGACCGACCGTTACGCCATCGGCGTATTCCAACGGCTGTTCGTGCCGCGGGAGGCGGTGTAATGGAAAAGAATTTTTACGATTTTGTGCAGGAGCTGAAAGAAAAGAACGATTTGGTCGACGTGATCGGCTCATACATAAAACTCGAACGGCGCGGCTATAATTATTGGGCGTGCTGCCCGTTTCATCACGAAAAGACGCCTTCGTTCTCGATCAACGCCGCCGACCGGTATTATCACTGTTTCGGCTGCGGCGTATCGGGCGACGTTCTGGGATTCGTCAAAGCGTATGAAAACGTCGATTTTATGCAGGCTGTGCAAATTCTTGCTGCGCGCGCGGGCTTGGAAGTTCCCGCGTACGACGACAAAGCCGCCGCGGCAGCCGCCGAAAAAAAGAAAAAGCGCGACCGTCTGCTGCTGCTCATGCGCGACGCCGCACGTTTTTATCTGGGCAACCTGTATTCGGGGCGGGGCGGCGAATACCTTGGGTATCTGCAAAAACGCGGCGTTTCGCCTTCGACGGCGAAAAAATTCGGATTGGGCGCGTCGTTCGATTTCGATTCCCTGCCGTCCTATCTGTTGGCGCAGGGCTACACGAAAGAGGAGTGCCTGGAGAGCGGCGCCTGCATGCAGCACGAAAACGGCAGACTGTACGACGCCGAGGGCGGCAGGCTGATCGTTCCCATTATCAACCATTTCGACGAAGTGATCGCGTTCGGCGGCAGAGCTTTGCAGAAAACCGACCGCGCCAAATATAAGAACACGCGCGAAACGGTGCTCTTCAACAAGAGCAGAACGCTCTATAATCTCAACCTCGTCAAAAAGGAAAAACAGGCGGCGGGGCTTCCCTATTTGATCATGGTCGAGGGGTACATGGACGCGATCAGCCTGTACGAGGCGGGGTTTAAGAACGTGGTGGCGAGCATGGGAACGTCGCTCACAAAGGAGCAGGCGCGCCTTTGCAAACGCTATTCGGAGAGCGTTTATATCAGTTACGACGGCGATTTCGCGGGGCAGAAGGCAAACCTGCGCGGACTCGATATCCTCAAACAGGAAGGCATGAAGGTGCGCGTCGTGCCGCTGCCCGAAGGGCTTGACCCCGACGACGTTATCCGCCAAACGGGCGCAGACGGCTATCGGGATTGTATTCAAAAAGCCATGCCGCTCATCGATTTCAGACTGTTGAGCGTGGAACGCAAATACGATTTGAATAAGACCGACGAAAAACGCGATTTCGTGCGCGAAGCGCTTTCGATCGTGCGCGAGGCGGAAAGCGCGACCGAACGGGAAGAGCTTTTGAACCGCTTGGCGCGCGGAACGGGCATCAGCTTTGCCGCCTTGCAGCGCGATTTGGAATATGCGCCCGTCAGCACCGACACCGCGCCCGACCCTCCCTCGAAGCAGAGCGCGAACGTCGACGCGGAAAAGAAAGCCGCGCGTTTTATCTTAGCGGCTTGCCTCTTTTCCAAACCCTATGCGCAAAGCTGCGATCTGTCGGCGTTCGAGTTTTCCGACGCGGTGCACCGCACGATCGCCGATTATATTGCGGCGGGAAGAAAAACGGGGGGCGTCCGTCCGAGCGGCATCTTCGATTTGGTCGATTCGGAGAGCGTCGAATTATCCGAAATATTGGGCTTGGATTACGGCGAGAATCTCGACGGCGACGTTTCCGCGAATTATTTTCAGGACTGCGCGCGGGCACTTACCGAAAAGAATCTGCGCACGCGGCTCGAAGAAGAGCGGGCGCGGGCGGAACGGGCACAGTCGCGCGAAGAACTGCGTGAGAGCCTTGCGCGAATCGACGAATACAGCAAACGATTAAAAAACCTACGCAGCGGAGGAAAAATATGAACGTAACCGAACAGCAATTAAACGATCTTATCGGCGCATTGGCGTCGGCGTATAAGATGAAGGGCAGCATTTCCACGAACGCGCTTTGCGACGCGTTGGAAAAATACGACCTCACGCCGCCGCAGATCGAAATTGTTTACAAGGCGCTGCCCGAAGCGGGCGTCGTCATTTTCGACGAGGACGAACGGGAAAAAGAACTGTTCGAGCAGGCGCTTTCCGATATCGGGCTTGACGATCCCGTGAAAATGTACCTCAAAGACATCGGCAGAGTGCCGCTTTTGTCGGGCGACGACGAAATCGAGCTTGCCCGCAAAATGCAGGAGGGCGACGAGGCTGCGAAAAAGCGGCTTTCCGAGGCGAATTTGCGCCTTGTGGTTTCGATCGCAAAGCGTTACGTCGGGCGGGGCATGCTCTTTCTCGATCTCATTCAGGAAGGCAATCTCGGTTTGATGAAGGCGGTCGAAAAATTCGATTATCAAAAGGGTTTCAAATTCTCGACTTACGCCACTTGGTGGATCCGTCAGTCGATCACCCGCGCCATTGCCGATCAGGCGCGCACCATTCGCATTCCCGTGCATATGGTCGAAACGATCAACAAGCTCACGCGCGCCTCGCGCATGCTCTTGCAGGAATTGGGCAGAGAACCCACGCCCGAGGAGATCGCGCAGGCGATGGATATCGAAGTCGAGAAGGTGCGCGAAATCCAGAAGATCGCGCAAGACCCCGTATCGCTCGAAACGCCGATCGGCGAAGAAGAGGACTCGCATTTGGGCGATTTTATTGAGGACGATAAAACGCAGACCCCCGGCGACAGCGTTGCATTCATCATGCTCAAGGAACAGCTTTTGGGCGTTTTGGATACGCTTACCCCGCGCGAGGAGAAGGTGCTGCGCCTGCGTTACGGCATCGACGACGGCAAGCCCCGCACGCTTGAAGAGGTGGGCAAGGAGTTCAACGTCACGCGCGAACGTATCCGTCAGATCGAAGCCAAAGCGCTCAGAAAGCTCCGTCACCCCAGCCGCAGCAAAAAACTGCGCGATTTCCTCGACTGATGACCGAGCGGTTAAAAGAGATCTGCGCCAACCTGCCCGTATGCGAATGTCTTGCCGACGTCGGGTGCGATCACGGATATTGCACGCGGTACGCGTTCGACGGCGGTCTTTGCAAAAAGGCGTATATCTCCGATATCAGCGCGGGCAGTCTTGCAAAGGCGGAAAAGCTGCTGAAAAGGGAGATCGGGGAAGGCAGGTGTGTGCCGTGCTTGGGCGACGGCATGCAGAAGATCGGTCCGTGCGATTGCGTTTTGATCGCGGGAATGGGCGGCGAAGAAATCGTACGCATTCTCTCCGAACGGGCGCTGCCCGCGCGGTTTGTGTTGCAGCCCATGCGCAACAGCGAAAAGGTGCGCGCCTTTCTCCTAAGCCGCGGCGCGAAAATCGAACGCGATTATACGTTTGCGGACGGCAAATATTATTACGATCTGATCACGGGCGCGGGAACGGGCGGCGACAGTTATTCGGAATACGAAATTCTGTTCGGGCGCGAAAATCTGAAAACGCTGCCCGATGCGTTTTGCCAAAGACTGTTCGGCGAACGGGAAAAGATCAAGCAACGCATGATGCGGAGCATGAGCCTGAATAGTCGGGCGGAGCTGGTGCGGCGGCTGAGCGTGTTGGAGGTTGTGACCGATGCGGTTGAAGGAAATTTATGAATATGCCGACGCGATCGCGCCGTTTTCGCTGAGTCGGGAGTATTGCGCGCGCTACGGCGCGTACGACAACAGCGGCGTAATCTTGGACTGCGGTACGCCTATCACGGGCGTGCTCTTTGCGCTTGATTTGACGAAACGGGCGATCGCTGAGGCGCTGAGCGCGGGCGCGAATTGTATCGTTACCCATCATCCCGCGATCTACGCAAAACTCTCTTCGCTCATGCCCAACGGCGAGGGGAACGAGGTTTTGTCTTGCGCGCAGGCGGGAATTTCGGTTTTGTCGGCGCATCTCAATCTCGATTGCGCGCAGGGCGGCATCGACGAATGTTTGATGCAGGGATTGGGCGGTACGAACGCGGCGGCAATCATGCACCCGTTAAGCTCGGGCGGTTACGGCAGAGTTTACGAAAGGAAGGAGCAGCCCTTTGAAGACTTTGCGCAAGCGATCTTTCAAACCTTCGGCGCGCGGCGCGTTCTCTTATACGGCGAAGGCGGCGTGAAACGCGTTGCGAGCTTTTGCGGGGCGGGCATGGACGAAGAGAGCGTTGCGTTTGCGTTAAAAGAGGGCGCGGATACCTTCGTTTCGTCCGATCCGAAACATCACTTGATAAAGGAATTATGCGAACGGGGAATCAACGTCGCGGTGTTGACGCACTATGCGGCGGAGTTTTACGGATTTGCCCGTTTCTATGAAAAAATGAAAAATATGCCCGACGTCGGGTGCACGTTGTTTTCCGACGAAAGGTACTTATAAAGGAGTAAGAATTATGGGATTACAGGATTTGTTGGAGTATCAGAAAACGGACGCGCAGCTGCGCAAGATCGAACAGGAGATCGGCACGAGCGAGGAACGCAAAAAATACATGCAGGCGAAAAAATTCGTCGACGCCGCAATGGAAAAGATCGACTCGCAGGATAAACGCGCCGCGGAGCTTGCCAAGATGCGCGACGAGCTGGAAACGCGCTGCGAGGAATTTGCAAAGCAGATCGAAGAATATTCCGATCTGGAAGAAATGGTCGAAGGCGGCGGCGATCTGGGCTTTTACAAAAAGAACGCGCTTGCCCTGCTCGATCGTATTCGTTCGGTCAAAGCCGAGATCGATAAAATCGCCAAAGAAAGCACCGCCGTGTTCGAGGAGTTCAAAACGCTGCGCGATCAGGTGGGCAAAAAGCAGGCGGAAAGAGAGGAATACAAGGGCAAATTCGACGAACTGAAAGGAAAATATGCCAACGAGGTGAAGGAGATCAAAACCCGTCTCGACGCGCTTTCCGCAAAGTTCAAGCCCGAAATTCTCGAAAAATACAAAGCCAAACGCAAGGAAGGCATTTTCCCCATTTTCGTTCCGCTCAAAGACGGGCGCTGCGTGTGCGGCATGGACCTTTCGCTTGCGCAGCAGGGCAAACTTTCGGGCGGCGGCGTCATCGAATGCGAACACTGCCGCAGATTTATCTACAACACGTAACGCATTTTTGCGCGCGCGCATAAAATGGAGCGTGTATCGCGTAACGGCGGCGGTTTCCTTAAAAGCGATTACGGAAAACGCCATAGCAATTAAAAAATATTCGCACAAAAAGCTGATCGCCGTCGTAAAGGACGACGCTTACGGACACGGCGCGGCGGCGGTATGTCATGCGCTCGAAGGCGCGGCGGACGCGTTTGCCGTGGCTTCGGTCGAGGAAGGCGCGTCGCTTAGAACGGCGGGGATTTCGCGCGATATTCTCGTGCTTTCCCCCTGTTTAAGCGTGGAAGAGGGCGTTCGGCTGATCGGTTACGGCTTGATCGCAAGCATTACTTCGACCGCCGCGTTCCACGTGCTCAAGAAAGCGGAAGCGATCGCGGGCGCTCGGGTGCGCGCGCACCTTGCCGTCAACACGGGCATGAACCGTTACGGCGTGCGTCCTGCACTCGTCGCGCATATGTGCGCGCTGGCAGGCGAGCGGATCGAGGGCGTTTATACGCATTTGTATCTGCCCGAAGACAACCGTTCGCTCAGCGAACAGGTGCGCCTGTTCCGCGCGGCGGCTTCCGCGGTGAAGGCGTATTTCCCCAGCGCCGTCAGCCATATCGCGGCAACGGGCGGCACGGTGCGGGGCGCGGGCGGCGACGCGGTGCGCGTCGGCTTGGCGCTTTACGGATACGCGCCCGCAAGCTACGGCGGAAAAATACGCTTAAAACGCGCGATGAAGGTTTACGCTACGGTTTCGCACCGCTGTAAACCGACGGGCAGCGGAGCGGGTTACATGCGCGTGCGCAAGCAATACGCCTGCGTGCATACGCTGCGGCTGGGCTACGGCGACGGATTTTTCCGCGCGGGCGGCTTGGGGATCGGCAAACTGTGCATGGACGCCTGCGTGCGGGAAGGCGCCGCGCCCTTCGGCGCGCGGCGGCTGGTGTTAAAGGACGCTCGCGCTTACGCCGCATTGCACGGTACGACGGAATACGAGGTTTTGGTTTCGATCGGCGCGCACGCCGAAAGGGTTTACGACCGTTGATATGGAAGAGAAAAACGTACTCAGAAAGCGTTATAAAGAGCTGCGGAACGGCTTGCATTCCGCCGAAAAGGACGCGCGGATACGGGAACACGTTTCCCGTCTTGCGGGAGCGTCTTTTTTCGTATATTATTCGGTGGGAAGCGAGGTCGATACGCGCGGCATTCTCTGCGATCTTTTAGAGCGGGGCAAACAAGTGTGTTTGCCGCGGATCGTCGGGCGGCAGATGCTCGCCGCGCCGTATGCGGGGGAGAAATTGCAGGCGGGCATGTACGGCATACCCGCGCCTGCGGACGGCGGCGACTGCCTATGCGAAGTCGCGCTCGCGCCCTTGCTTGCCTTTGACCGCGCGGGAAACCGCTTGGGTTACGGCGGCGGATATTACGATCGGTATTTTGCGGCGCATCCGCATATGCTGCGCATAGGGCTTTGCTATGCGGGACAAGCCGCCGCCTTTCTTCCCGCAGAGAAGTTTGACCTTCCTCTTCACGCAATCGTCACCGAGGACGGCGTGCAAATCTTTTCAAAAACTTGACAGCGCGGCGCTCTAAGAGTATAATGAAATGAATAAGGAGAAACAGCGTGTTAAACGAAAATCCGAAAAGCAAAAAAAAGGATACGGCGCACCCGACCAAGGGGCAGCTGTTTTGGCGCGTTCAGCGCGAATGCTGGCGCAGAATGATCACGCCTTTTCTCATGTACATGTTCATGAGTTTGATTTCGCTCACCGTTTCCTCCATGCTGATGCAGGACGCGAACATGACGAAATACGTGATTTCGATTATCGTCGACGTCGTGTGCGTGCTCTGCGGCGCGGCGTTCAACGCCCATCTGTGTTTTAATTACGGCAAAATGCACTACGATGCGTATATCACGGGCTGTCTGCACCGCAAGAACGAGCTGTTCGGCATTCCCTCGGGCGGAAACCACCGCCCCGAAAAGGAATACCGCCCTTGGAAGGGCTTTTTGATCGGCTTTCTCGTCGGCGTGCCCGTCATTCTGCTCGGCGGTTTCGGGCATATCAGCAATTGGGTTGCGATCATTTTGTTTTTGCTTGCTTGGTGGGCGTACGTGCCTGCTTCGTGGGCGGCGCATTACCATACGGCGATTTTGAAAATAGAGGGGTATACGGTTTCCACGCTTTTCGCGCTTCCCATGATCGTGCTGCCCGTTCTCGTGAGCGGCGTGTTTTATATCGTCGGCGCGTACGTCAACAAGCGCAACCGCGCGGCGGGGAAGCTGACCAAAGCCGAGGAAGCGCTCAGAAGATGAGAATCATTGCAGGGCGGTATCGCGGTAAAAAACTATTTTCGCTCGGCGACGCGCAAATACGCCCCACGGGCGACAGGGTGAAGGAATCGCTTTTTCAGATTCTTTCCGACCGTTTGCAGGGCGCGCGCGTCCTCGATTTGTTTTGCGGCAGCGGTGCGTTGGGCTTGGAGTGTCTCTCGCGCGGGGCAAGCGAAGTCGTGTTCAACGACGCCTCGCCCGAAAGCCTTGCCGTCGCGCGCAAGAACCTGCGCGCCGTCGGGAGCGACTGCAAAACGCTTTGTTACGATTACCGCATCTGTCTTTCGCGCGTAACGGGCGCGTTTGATCTGATTTTTTGCGATCCGCCATACAAAGAGGATTTCGGCAAAGAGATTCTCGGCGCGGTAAAGGCGCGCGGATTGCTTTCCGCGGGCGGGTTGGTCGTTTACGAAAGCGAACGCGAAGAACGCGGCGCGGAAGGTTGGAGGATAACGGACAGAAGAAGCTACGGAAGATGTAAAATAACGTTTTTTGCGCAGGCGGAGGAACCATGAAAAAATGCGTTTTTGCGGGGACGTTCGATCCCTTTACGGCAGGGCATGCGGAAACGGTGAAAAAGTGTTTGGCGCTCTTCGACGAGGTGATCGTCGCGGCGGCGGAAAACCGTAAAAAGAAATGTCTGTTTTCGGCGGAAGAGCGTACGCAAATGCTCGAATTGCTGTATCGCGGCGAACCGCGCGTGAAAATCGTTCGATTCGACGGGGCGATCGTCGATCTGCTCAAAGCGGAGAACACGCCGTTTTATGTGCGCGGCGTGCGCAATACCGTCGACTTCGAGTATGAAAACGCCGATTTTTTTGCAAGCCGTCAGCTTGATCCCTCTATGATCACGCTGTATATTCCCGCGGAACAGAGCTTGCTGCACGTCAGCTCTTCGCTCGTGAAAAACTGCATTGCGTTCAACAAGCCGTTCGCGCAGTACGTTCCCGAACCGATTTACGATTACATTACGAAAAGAGGTTGCTATGTTTCAAAGACAGAATAAAATCCCCTCGGCGGAAGAAATCCTTGCGGCGCAGCCGCTGCCCGCGTCCTTGCAGAAAATCAAACGCGAACGCGACGAGCTGTGCAAGGACGTCATCGCGGGCAAAACGGATAAATTGCTCGTCGTCATCGGTCCTTGCTCGGCGCATGAAAAAGCGCCCGTCCTCGAATACGTAAAACGGCTGGGCGCGCTGAACGAAAAGGTAAAAGAAAAACTCGTGATCGTGCCGCGCATTTACACCAACAAGCCGCGCAGCAAGGGCGTGGGGTACAAGGGCATGTTTTCGCAGCCCAACCCCGAAGAAAAAGAAGATATCGTAAAGGGTATCCGCACGATCCGCGAGCTGCATTTGCAGGCGATCGAGCTTTCGGGCTTGACGGCGGCGGACGAGATGCTTTATCCCGAAAATTACGCGTACATGGAGGATTTGCTCACGTACGTAGCGATCGGCGCGCGTTCGAGCGAGAACCAAATGCACCGCCTCGTCGCAAGCGGCATCGAAGTGCCCGTCGGCATTAAAAACAACACGGGCGGCAGTCTGCCCGTGCTGCTCAATTCCATTTACGCGGCGCAAAGCCCGCAGGTGTTCAAATACCATAATTGGCAGGTGGCGACGGCGGGCAATCTGTACGCCCACGCCGTGCTGCGCGGGATGGAGAGCACGAACGGCACGGATATTCCCAATTTCCATTACGAAACGGTCATGCGCATTGCGGAAGAATACGCCGCGCGCGGCGATTTAAGCATGCCCGCGATCATCATCGATACCAACCACTCCAATTCGGGTAAAAAGTTCGCGCAGCAGATCCGTATCGTCAACGAAGTCATGCAGAACCGTTTATACGACGGCGATTTCAAAAAAATCGTCAAAGGGTTTATGATCGAAAGTTTCCTCGTCGAAGGCTGCCAAAAGCACGACGTCGTATTCGGGCAGTCGATCACCGATCCCTGTCTCGGTTGGGAAGATACCGAGCGGCTTGTTTTGAGCATTGCGGAGAACGTATGATTAAAGTATCCTGTCTCGGTCCTGCGGGGAGCTATTCCGAGCTTGCCGCAAAAGAACTGTGTCCCGACTGCGAACGGCTGCTCTGCCGCAATTTCCACGAAACGATCGAAAGTTTGGTGAACGGAGCAAGCGATTACGCCGTGCTGCCCATCGAAAATTCGATACAGGGCGGCGTGGTCGTCAATCTCGATTTGGTTTCGCAGTACAGCGTGTTTGCGATCAAAGAAACGGTGCTTCAGATCGATCACCGCTTGGCGATGCTGCGCGGCGTAAAACGCGAAGACATTACGCAAGTCTATTCGCACGAACAGGCGATCGGGCAATGCGGTACGTTCCTGCGCGAACACCTTCCGGGCGCGAAGTGCCGTTACGCCGATTCCACGGCGGAAAGCCTTTCTCTTCTCGACGCGCATACCGCGGGGATCGTCGGCGCGCACGTTCGGGCGGAAGGGGTGGTGCTTTCCGAAGAAAACATCGCAAACGAAAAGTGTAATTATACGCGCTTTATGCTGCTCGAAAGGCGGGGCGATCTGCCTGCGCACAGCACGAAGGTGTATTTTTCCGCCGTTACGGGGCACGTGCCCGGCACGCTTGCGGAGCTGTTGCAGATTTTTGCGCGCAACAACGTCAATTTAACGCGTATCGAAAGCCGACCTTTGCGCGGTAAATTCGGGCAGTATTCGTTTTTTATCGAGCTGAACGGCAACGTCGCCGATCCGAAGCTCATCGACGTTCTGCGCGCGGCGCGCGATTATTGCGAGCATTTCCGTTTGATCGGCGCTTACGATTAAAGCAGGAAGAGCGCGAGAAGATAACAGAGCGCGGCGGCGAGTACGCCCTGCACGAATTTCACGAGAATGAATTTGAGCGGGGGCACGCCGAGCGGCGCAAGATAGGCGAGCTGCTGCGTGAGCACGCACATTCCGCCGAAGGTGACGAAAAAGCAGCAAAGACTCAGAGAAAGAGGGGTCGCGTTCGCGCTCAAAAGCGAACAGCCCGTCGTCATCTCCGTCAGTCCGCGCACGATCGCGGCGGGCAGACCGTCGGGATCGAGGCGCAGCAAATCGACGCTCATCTGCGAAAAACAGGCGAACAGCGCGATGCTGCCGCCCACGCAGAGAATCGAGATCACGGCGTTGTAAATATAATCGAAAATACCCGTATTTTTTGCCGCAGGCGGCGGCGTAAACGCACGGATACGCGGCGTACGGATGCGCAGGATCAGCCCTGTGCCGAGCACGGTGCACAGATGGCACAACAGCATGAGCCAACCCAGACGCGCGTCGGAGAACATTGCGCCGCCCACGACGCCCGCAAGAAAGACGGGACCCGTCGTCGAACACAGGCAACTCAGGCGGAATAATTCTCCCTCGGCAAGCGCGTTCTTTTCACGGCAGGAAGCAACGGTGCGCGCGCCGACGGGGTAGCCCGATAGAACGGAGAGCAGCAAAATGCTTCCGCCCGTCCCCGATATGTTGAACACGCGTACGAAAAAGGGCGATATGCGCCGCGAAAAAGCACGGAACGCGCGCATGTCCGAAAGGATTGCCGTTAAAAACAGAAAGGGAAACACGGACGGCAGCACGCTGACCGCCCAAAGCGAAACCCCTTCGCGTACGCAGGCGGCATAGCGGGCGGGCGCATATAAAAAGAGGGCGAGCGCAACAAGAACGGGCAGCGCGTACAACAGCGGTAACAATTTTTTTCTTGATACATTCACATTTCAATCTTACGTGAAAAGGAGTGCGGTTATGTCTAAAAAACTCGGACTTGCCCTCGGATCGGGCGGCGCGCGCGGGATCGCGCATATCGGATTTTTACAGGCGTTGGAAGAAAACGGCGTCAAGCCCGATTTCGTAACGGGCTGTTCGATGGGGGCGATCGTGGGCGCATGCTATTGCGCGGGGCTGAGCCCGAAAACAATCGAAGAGCAAGCGTATAAATTACGCGTTTCGCGGATCGCAACGCTGAATGTTGCGCCCATTCATGCAAACGGACTGTTTCAGCTCACGAAATCGCGCAAGCTCATGGCGGAAATCATCGGCGAGAAAACGTTCGACGAATTGGAAATTCCCTTTCTCTGCGTGGCGACCGATCTTATCAACGGAAAAACGGTGCACTTCCATAAGGGCAGCGTGATCGACGCCGCGCTTGCTTCGAGCGCAATCCCCGGCGTATTTACGCCCGTGGAAATCGACGGACTGAAATACGTCGACGGCGGCGTGCTCGAACGCGTTCCCACAAAACCGCTTAAAGAAATGGGTGCGGAAGTGATCGTAGCCATAGACGTTTTAGGCGATTTAACGGTAAAAAAGACGTCGAACACACTCATCGATACCGTGCTGCGCTGCATCGATATCATGGATACCGCGCAGACCAAACGTAAAAAAACTTCGCGCATGCGCTCGGTCGATTTATGGATTGAGCCCGATTTGGGCGCGATGGATCAGTACAAAGTGAAAAAATCGCAAATGCTCATCGCCTACCGCAAGGGGTACGAAGCGGGCATGGAAAATATCGGTAAAATTAAGGCGCTGGTCAAATAATGGATTTATTCGATTTCAACGACAACGAAGAAAAGGCAAAACCGCTTGCCGAGCGCATGCGCGCTTCGAGAATGGAAGATTTCGTCGGACAGAAACACATTGTTTCGGAAGGTTCGTTGCTTTCGCGCGCAATCAAGCTCGACCGCTTGGGAAGCTGCATCTTCTGGGGTCCCCCCGGCTGCGGCAAAACCACGCTTGCAAACATTATCGCCGCGCAGACGAACGGCGCGTTCGTAAAGCTGAACGCCGTCAGTTCGGGCGTCGCCGACGTGAAAAAAGCCGTGGAGAACGCCCGCGACAATTTGAAGCTGTATAACCGCAAAACGTATTTACTGCTCGACGAATGCCATCGTTTCAATAAAACGCAGTCGGACAGTCTGCTGCCCGCGATCGAACAGGGCACGATCATTTTTATCGGCTCGACGACGGAAAACCCGTACGCTTCCATGACGCCCGCTATCGTATCGCGCTGCCGCGTGTTCGAGTTCCGCCATCTTACGACCGACGACGTAAAAGACGCGCTCGAAAAAGCGCTGCGCGATAAACGCAAAGGGCTAGGCGCGTATGAAACCGAAGTCGCGCCCGAGGCGATCGAGCATATCGCCGTCACGGCGGGGGGCGATCTTCGCACGGCGTACAACGCGCTCGAGCTTGCCGTTCTCACCACGCCGCCGCAAAGCGACGGAAAAATCGTCGTTACACTGCAAGATGCGGAGCAGTCCATTCAGCGCAAAGCGCTTTCGTATAACGAGGACATGTATTACGATATTCTCTCCGCCTTTTGCAAATCGCTGCGGGGAAGCGATTCGGACGCGGCGCTCTACTACGCCATGCGGCTGATCGAAGGGGGCTGCGATCCCGTGCTCGTGATCAGGCGGCTCATCGCCCATTCCGCCGAGGACGTGGGCATGGCGGATCCGCAGGCGCTTGTGATCGCAACGAGCGCGCTTACGGCGTATCAGAACATGGGGTATCCCGAAGGACTCATTCCGCTCAGCGAGGCGATCATTTACGTATGCGAGGCGGAAAAAAGTTATTCGGTGAAAAACGCCATGCTTGCCGCGCAAAGCGACGCCGTGAAAACGCGCGACGACAACGTACCGCCTTATCTGCGCGATCATTCCTTCGGCAGCGCGGAAATGAAACGGGAGAGCGGGAAGTATCGTTTTCCGCACGATTTCGGCGGATGGGTGGAACAGCAGTATTTGCCCGATTCTTTGAAAAACGAAACGTATTACAAGCCGACCGATTACGGGTTTGAACAGCAGGTGAAGCGGACGCGGGCAAGAAAGGGCATGGATTAATAGTGCGGCGCTCCTTTGTCGTTAAAAACAAAGGAGCGTCTTATTCGCTTTGCCCTGCGGTAAGCAAAAAAACGGAAATGAAAATAAATTTTCCGAAAAATATATAAAAAAACGCTTGCAATTTTCCGAAGATATGTTATAATTTAACTACAATTCACGGGGATATGGCTCAGTTGGTAGAGCGGTACGTTCGCAACGTACAGGCCACGAGTTCGAATCTCGTTATCTCCACCACTTAAAACCTAAAACGAACCACTAATTACGTGTTCGGATTAGGTTTTTTCTTTTTCACTGAAACAATCGGGAGGTCGAAATATGGAAAAGATTACGGATTTGCCCAAATTGGTAAAGCGCTTAAAAACCTTTAAGTTTCTTACGATCCTTTTCGCTGTGCTTGCGCCGTTATCGCTCCTCGGTGTGGGATTGAAATACCCGTATTTGTATATTTTTGTCGCGTTATGCATATTGTTTTTCATAACCGCGTTGGTTTTTTCTTTCCTTTACAGGTATTATGTGAAAAAAGGCGAAAAAAGCATAGCGGATCTTAAAGACATAAGAGATAAGGTCGTAGGCACAAACAATGCTTTTAGCACATATCTTTCCGTTTTGTATACAAGCTTAAAGCAGGAAGAGAGCAAAGACTTAAATCACGTCGCTTTTGCGAATGAAGATATCGTATTTTCGGCACAAGGCACGTTTACCGTAAAAAAAGATTTCAAAGGCGTAAAGGGCACTCATCTTGCTTTGCAAATTTGCGGAACCGAATTGATTTCCGCTCCCGAAGATTATGACGACGTTCTCGATTACAAAAGCAATCTTTTCAAATTGAACATCGGTTATTTTGAAGACAGTCCGCTGACGGAAGAAAACAAAACGGGTTTAATTTTACCCGAAACGGATTTTATAAACAGACAAATAAAATTTTCATCCGGAAAGGGGTATGTTTGCGATTTGGATACGGCGGAAAGCGATGAAATCGACTTCGGCGAACTTGAGATTTTAGAATATACCGAAGACAGCCTTACCATCTTTTTCAAGTGCCTTGTTATAGAGTGGGTTTCGGACGTTGTTTACGGTAAAGTAAAACTTACGCGCGTTTGCGATTAACGGCAAGCCAAGCAGGACACATGCGTAAAGAAAAAAAGCGGGAAGTTTTGCTTCCCGCTTTTTTGCGTCTTACAGAAAAGAAAATTCGACGCGCCGCCTTTTCAAACCGAACTCTTTGCCCTTAAAGCCGAAATAATCGTATTTTTTAAGCAGTTCTTTTGAAGCCGTGATATGGACAAGCGCGTTGCATTCTTCAAAATAAGGATTGCAAACATACGTAACGGTTTTTGCGATCGTAACGCTTTTAAGTTTTTCGCATTGTTTGAATGCGTTGTTGTAAATTTCTGTTACGCCTTCGGGAATCACGATGCTTTCGAGGCTCTTGCATTGATCGAACGAATAATTATTAAGGCGCGTCACGCTGCCGTCCGAGGGGATCACGCTGTTGGCGCAGCCGCGCATAAGAATTTTGGTTTCGGTTTCGATAAGGCAGTTGCCCGCGCTGTGGAATACGCCGTTGCCTTGTGCTACGGTGATGCGTTCGAGTCCGCCGCAGCCTTCCCATACCGATATTAGCTTTGTCACGCCCGCGGGGATGAAAATCTCTTTGAGCGCGATACAGTTTGCGAACGCGTAAGCGCCGATCGCCGCCGTGTTTTCGGGAAGGTTGATCGTTTCCAACGCGGAACACCCGTGGAACGCGTCTCGTTTGATTTCCCTGATGCTTTCGGGCAGCGCGACGCTTTTAAGCGTATTGCACGACCAAAATGCGCGGGCGCCGATCCGTTCGCAAACGCTGTTCGGGGCAAAATCGACGCGGACGATATGCGGAATGCTTTCACGGTCCTGCGCGATCATGAAATCGTCGGGCAGAGCGGTTACGTTTGCTCCGATATGCACAACAACGCCGTCTGTGTTTTGTCCCGCGCTGTCAAACGCGCAGTTGACAGAAAGCGTATCGCACGCGGCATCGAAGTTGATTTCGGTAAGCGCCGTGCACGCGGCGAACGCCTCGGTGCCGAGCGCGGTCACGTTTTGCGGAATCGTAACGCGTTCAAGCGCTTTGCAGTATTTGAACGCGCTCGGACCGATCGATTTTACGCTGTCGGGCAGGGTAAGGGTTTTTAATTGCGTGCAGCCCTTAAACGCATTCGCGCCGATCGTTTTGATACCGTCGGGAAGGTTCAAAGCCGTCAAGCCAATCCCTGCGAACGCGTTTGCCGCAATGGCGTTTACGCTGCCGTCCGAGGGGATCGCGCTGTCCGCAAAGCCGTAAACGATGGATTTCTTTTTGATATCGATCAAACAGTTGCCTGCGCAGCGGAACGCCGCGTTGGCGTCGTCCACGCAAATGCTTTTCAGATTTTCGCAGCCTTCGATCGCCTTATTTGCGATCGAAACAACGCTTGCGGGAACGGTAATGCTTTGCAGATTTTTCTTTCTGAAAAACGCTTTGGCGGCGATTTTGGTAACGCCGTCGGGAATAACGGCGTGTTCGCCCGTGCCTTTATATTTTATGAGTTCGTTGTTTGCGATTTCAAAGCCGACCGCGCCGACCTTTTTGGGCGCGGCAACCTTGACGGGGCAGTTTTTGAACACGTTGCTGCCCATAAAATCGACGCTTGCGGGGAGCTTGACCGAGCAAAGCTTTTCGCAGTAAGCAAACGCCTCGGCGCCGACATACTTCACGCTGTCGGGAAGCGTGACGCTTTGCAAGAGGTCGCAGCACTCGAACGCGCCTTCGCCGACCGTTTCAAGCCCGTTCGGAAGGGTTACGCTTTCGAGCCTGTCGCAGCCGTAAAAGGCGCATCTGCCGATGGTTTTAAGGTTTTCCGAAAAGGTAATCGTTTCGAGCGCCGTGCAGTCGTGAAACGCGCTTTCGCCGATTTCTTCAACGCCGCAGAGGGTCAGTTTTTTGAGTTTTTTGCAGCTATTGAAGGCGTTTTTGCCGATCGATTGCACGTTTTTACCGATCACGACGCTTTCCACGCCGCTATTGTAAAAGGCATACGCACCGATTTTTTTCAAGCCGTCGGGCAGAATCAATTCGCCCTGTAAGGAGTTCGCGTAACCGAAAGCGTTATCGCCTATCGTTTCGATTCCTTTGCCGAATTGAATGCTTTTGAGCTTGTAGCAGCAAGAAAACGCTTCTTTTTCAATGGTCTTAACGCTGTCCGAAAGGATCACGGTTTCGAGTCCGTAATTAAAATCGAACGCGCGTTTGGCGATTTTAACGATGCCGTCGGGGATCGCGATTTGAGTGCTTCCTTTGCTGTGAACGCTGTTGCGCGGGTGCGCGGTGTTGTTGGAGAACGCTCTTTCGCCGATGACCGTCACGCTGCCGTCCGAGGGAATCACGCTGTTTTTGCAGCCGCGGAGTATCGTTTTTTTCTTGACGTCGATAAGGCAGTTGCCGGCGCTGCGGTAAACGGGGTTGTTTTCCGCCACGGTGATTTCTTCGAGGTCGCCGCATTCGTCGAACGCGCCCGCGCCGATCGAGGTCACGGTTTCGGGTATGTTGATTTTTTTAAGACTGTGGCAGTCGCTGAACGCCTCTTTGCCGATTATTTCAACGCCGTTCGGAAGCTCGATTTCCTGTAAACGTTCGCAGCAGGCAAACGCTCTTTCCCCGATTTTCTTCACCGAGGGAGAGAGGACGACCTTTTTTATGCCGCAATAAGCGACTTCATAAGCGCGGTTGCAGATTTCGGTCACGTCGTCCGGAACGAAAATGTTGCCGTCAAACCCGTCGTGTGCGCGGAACGTAACGACCTTTCCGTCTTGAATCAAACCGCAGGCATCGTATCTGTGCATATGGTACTCCCGTATGATTTTTTGTTTCTATTATATCACACGATCAACATGGTTTCAAGTAGAAACGCTTGCATAATTTGCCTGTTTATCGTATAATAAATGCGTTAAAATTGCGAGGTAAACAATGCAAAAAAAGGCTTTGGTCGTGATCGACCTGCAAAACGATATTACGAAAAACTATAAGGAAATTATCGCAAACGTCAATGCCGCGATCGATCGGGCGGTTGCCGACGGTCTCCACGTGGTTTATATCAAACACAATAACCTTTCGGCAGGAACGCGCACGTTTAAGCCCGAAACGCGCGGCGCGGAATTAGTCCCCAATATGAAGATCGTTTCGGAGCATATTTTCGTAAAGAGCAAGGGGAACGCGCTGACGAGCGAAGGGTTCGCCGCTTTTATCCGCGAAAAGGAGATCACGGAATTTTATATCGCGGGAGCCGATGCCGTCGCTTGCGTAAAATCGACCTGCTACAATATGGCGAAAAACGGTTTTACCGTTCACGTTCTGAGCGATTGCATTACAAGCTACGATAAAACGAAAATTCCCGAAATGTTAAACTATTACGAGCGGAACGGCTGTCTGCTCGAAACGCTGTAAGAGCGGCGGCGGAATCAGTAATCGAGCAGCCGTCCGTTATCGTTCCATTCGCCGTACAAAACGCCTTGCTTTGTGTGCTCGATGAATTTTTGCAAACGGCTTTGGAACAGTTCGGGCTGCTTTTTCTTGATTTGTATCGTATCGATTCGGACGCGTTGATAGAGCGGCGGAAAACTTAAAAAATTGTTCCAGACTTCGGCGTCGGCTTGCAGCGCTTGCAAAACAGCGCCGTCGATCGCAAAACCGGACGGGGACAGATCGGGCAAGACGCTTCTTCCCGCATCGGTCATCCGTCCTAATTTTTCCAAGCGGCGGCACCGCTCCTTATTGAGCTCGGACCATAAGGAATTTTTTTTGCGCGGCGCGAACCGTTGCGCGGTCACGCCGCTTTCGAGCTTTTTTTCCGTACTGTCGATCCACCCGAAGCACAAGGCTTCTTCCACGGCGTCGAGATACCAAAAGGTATTGTCGTCTTTCGGTCTGCCGCGTTTTACGATCACCCAGCATTCTTTTTCTTGCCTGTGATTTTCGGTAAGCCAAAGGCGAAAATCGTTTCTGTTTTCTGTTTGTAATAAATTGACGGGTTGCATATGCGTGCCTTGTATTATTGCGTTTTTCCGTTCGAGGATTCGATCAGCTCGCAGTCGCGCAGCGTGGGGTCGAAGGCGCGTTCGCTGGGATAGGAGAACCGATCGCCGAGGATAAAATTATCGGGCAGATCGCGCGGGGCAAACCCCGTCAGCTCTTTGAAAATACGGTTGAAATTGCGGATCGTGCCGAAGCCGCACGCGTCGGCGACTTGCGTTACGGACATGTCGGGTTTGCTTTGCAGCATGCGCACCGCCTCGTCCGTGCGGACGCAGTTGAGCTGGCGCGAAAACGTAACGCCCGCCGTCTTGCGGAAATACCGCGAGAAATAAGAGGGACTCATGTTCATGAACGCGGCGGCTTCCTCAAAGGTTAAATCGCGGTAACGCATGTTGATCTCTTCGAGGAGCTGCTTAAAGGCGATCGTGGCTTTGTCGTATTTTGTTTCTTTTGCCGCAAGCGGTTCGCCGCGGAAAATTTCGATCATGAGCCGTTCGATTTCGCAACATGCCTCGGCGCCGTAAAAGGGCGGTTTCGCCGCAAGAACGGCGCGGATTTTTTCATACGTTTGCTCTACGCCGTACCGATCGGAGAACACGGGGCGCGAAAGCGTGTATGGTTCGGCGAAAAAACGGATAATATTATAGTTGAAGATCAGCACGGCGAGCACGGTGTTCGGCTGCGTTGCGTGCATGTAGTGCACTTGCTCGCTGTCGATGAACAGCGCCTGCCCGACTTCGAGCGTATAGCTTCTGCCGTTGCAAAATACGTCGAGCGCTCCTTGCGCGGGGCAAATGAGTTCGCAATCGGGGTGCCAATGCAAAAGATTGTGCGAATTGCGGTATTTGCCCGTCCAAACCTGCCCGTGGTCGGAATAATTCCAAATTTCACGTTTTGCGATCATTTCTCTGCCCGTTCCTTTTTTTGATTATATGCCGTTTTTCTTCGTTTGTCAAGGGCGGCGGAGCGAAAAAAGTCAATAAATGTCCATAATTGCATATTGGAATACTTGCGCGGGGGGAAAATGCGTGATATAATATACTCGACAAACGGCGAAAGCCGCGCGTCAACTATCTTTCTCTCCCCCCAAAGCAGAAAGATAAAAAGAAAAGACGGTATTTTTTTGCCGTCTTTTTTATTAGAAAAAAGGGCTTGACCCAAAAAAAGGAGAAGTGTATGAACGTTTTGGTAACGGGCGGCGCGGGTTTTATCGGCTCGCATACCGTCGTGGAACTGCTCGAAGGCGGGTTCGGTGTCGTGGTGATCGACAATTTGAGCAATGCAAACAGAGAATCTCTGCGCCGCGTGGAAGAGATCACGGGCAAAAGCGTCGCGTTCTATGAAAACGACGTGCGCGACGAAGCGGCGTTGGAACGGATTTTTACAAAGCACAAAATCGATTGGGTCATTCATTTTGCAGGCTTAAAAGCCGTGGGCGAAAGCGTGCGCATGCCGCTCGAATATTACGATAACAATTTGGGTTCGACCTTGGTCTTACTGCAAGTAATGCGTAAATTCGGCGTGAAAAATATCGTGTTCTCCTCGTCCGCGACCGTTTACGGCGAACCCGAGCGGCTTCCGCTCGACGAGGATTGCCGCCTTTCGACGACAAACCCTTACGGCGCGACCAAGCTGATGCAGGAAGGCATTTTAACCGATTTGTGGGTGAGCGATCACGAATGGAACGTCGTGCTGCTGCGCTATTTCAACCCCGTCGGCGCGCATCCGAGCGGACGCATCGGCGAAGATCCGAAGGGCATTCCCAACAATTTAATGCCTTACGTCGCGCAGGTCGCAACGGGTAAACTCAAACGCGTGGGCGTGTTCGGGAACGATTATCCCACCCCCGACGGCACGGGCGTGCGGGACTATATCCACGTCGTCGATTTGGCGCGCGGTCACGTTGCGGCGATCAAGTCGCTCAAAGAGGGCGGCGTGCATATCTACAATCTGGGCACGGGCAACGGATACAGCGTGCTCGATATGGTCAAGGCGTTTTCCAAAGCGTGCGGCAAAGAGCTTCCTTACGAAATTCTGCCCCGCCGCGCGGGCGACGTGCCCGCCTGCTACGCGACGAGCGCAAAGGCGGAGCGCGATTTGAATTGGAAGGCGCAGTTCGATCTCGACGATATGTGCCGCGATCAGTGGAATTGGCAGAAAAACAATCCGAACGGGTATGATAATTAACATGCAAAGCGTATATTCCGCCGTCGACGCTTTGGTCGACTATGCCAAAGAAAACTTGTTACTCGATAAGCGCAACGAAATTTACGTTCGCAATACGGTGCTCGATCTCATCGGCGCGGAAAGCTACGAGCCGACGGGCGCGCGCTGCGCGGGCAAGAGCTGCACCGCTCTTTTGGGCGAGTTGCATGCCGCATGCGAAGAGGCAAACCTCTACGCTGCGGAGGAGGAAGCAGGGGTTGCCGACGCCGTGATGGGCGCGCTGTCGCTCTCGCCGAAGGATACGCAGGATCGGTTCGCGCATTATTATGCCGATTCCCCGCGCACGGCGACAAAGTGGTTTTACGAATACGCCGTGCTTTCCGATTACGTTAAGAAAGAAAAACTCGACTGCAACCCGCGGTTCGAGCGCGACGGATTGGTGATCACGATCAATTTGGCAAAGCCCGAATTCCGCGATCCGAAAAAGGCGGCGAGCGGCAATTCCACCAAAGGCGGTTATCCCAAGTGCACCATTTGCCGCGAAAACGAGGGGTTTGCGGGCAGGCAGAAACGCACCCTGCGCACGGTTCCCTTAACGCTCGGCGGCGGCGATTGGTTTTGGCAGTTTTCGCCTTACGGGTACTTCTATCAGCACGGCATTGCGGTGAATTGCGAGCATACGCCCATGCACGTCGACGGGCATACCTTCGTCTGCTTAATGGATTTCGTCGATCTGTTCCCGCATTGGTTTATCGGCTGTAACGCGCCCCTGCCCCGTATCGGCGGCAGCGTGTTGGCGCACGATCATTTTCAGGGCGGCGGCGAGGTCCTGCCGCTGCACCGCGCCGCGTTTGTCAGCGAATACCGCAGCAAACGCTATCCCGAAGCCCGCATCGGCGTGCTCGATTGGGCGGGCACGGCGGTGCGCGTGATTTCCGCCGACCGCGAAGCCGTAACGAAGCTTTCCGACGCGATCCGCGTTGCCTGGGAAGGGTACGGGGACGCCGCGCGCGGGCTTGTTCCGTTCGATCAAGACGGCGCGCACAACGCGGTCAGCCCGACCGTCGTCAAAAAAGACGGCGCGTACGAAATGACGCTTATTCTGCGCAGCAACGCGACTTCCGAACGCTATCCCGACGGAATCTTCCATGCCCACCCTGAATTCCATATCATCAAAAAAGAATCGATCGGCTTGATCGAGGCGCAGGGGCTGTTCATTCTTCCGGGCAGATTGAAAGAGCAGCTCGAAGCGATCGAAGAACTGCTCGTAAACGGCGCGCCGCTTTCCGAAGAGCTGAAAGAGTTTGAAATGATTTACGGCGAACTGCGCGCGATGCGCGCTTCGTTTACGCGTCCGCAGGCGCATGAGGCGGTGCAAGCCGAGCTTGCAAGCGTGTGCAAACGCATTTTGCAGAACACGGCGGTGTTTGAAACCTCTGCCGATACCGAAAATTTCTTAAAAGGATTGGACTTATAACGAATGGATTTTTACGATTTCAAGAGCTATGATTACAAAGTCAGTGCGGCGGGCAGAGTGAACATCATCGGCGAACACGTCGATTACTGCGGCGGTAAGGTGCTGCCCGCAGCGCTTACCCTGCGCAATACGGTGTACGTCCGCGCAAACGGCACCGATAAGATCAATCTTGCCTGGACCGATCTTCCCGACCGCGTTTCGCTTGATATCAACAAGCTCGACGCTTACCGCGACGTGAAGTACGCCAACTATCCCGCGGGCAGCGCGCTCATGTGGCAGCACGCGGGCAAAAAGATCGTCGGCTGCGATATGCTTTTCGAGTGCACCGTGCCCTTCGGCAGCGGACTTTCTTCCTCGGCGGCGATCGAGGTTTCCACGATTGCGGCGCTTGCCACGGCGGCGGGCGAGGCGATCGACCCCGTCGAGATCGCTTTGCTTGCCCAAAAAGCCGAGCGCGAATATACGGGCGTCAACTGCGGCATTATGGATCAATACGCCTCGGCGTGCGGCAAAAAACACCATGCCGTTCTGCTCGACTGCAAAACGCTCGAACGCGAATACGTGCCCATGGAGTTGGGCGACTGCGCGCTCGTCATCATCAACTGCAATAAACCGCATAACTTGGTGGAAAGCAAGTACAACGAACGCCGCGCCGAAACCGAAAAGGCGTTGGAAATTCTCAAAAAGAAGCTCGATATTTCCTGTCTTGCCGATTTGACGCCGCTTGAATTCGCTTGCGCCTGCGGCTCGCTCGAAGGAAAGGTAAAAGACCGCGCGCGGCACGTCGTCGAAGAGTGCGACCGCGTGCGCCTTGCCGTGAACGCCATGAAAGAGGGGAATATGATCGAGCTGGGCAGCCTTTTGACCTCTTCCCATGCTTCGCTGCGCGATTTGTACGAGGTCACGGGCAAAGAGCTTGACGCGCTTGCCGCGGCGGCGCAGGCGCACCCCGCCTGTCTCGGTTCGCGCATGACGGGCGCGGGCTTCGGCGGCTGCACCGTTTCGCTCGTCAAGAAATCGGGCGTGGAGAGCTTCAAACAGCAGGTTGCGGAAGAGTATTATAAAGCCACGGGCTACCGCGCCGCGGTGTACGACACCGATGCGGACGACGGCATCCGCGTGGAAAAAATTTAACCGTTCGGCATAAACGCCCCCGCATTCTTGCGGGGGCGTTTTTTTAACGGCGATTGAAAAGCGCAATTCGCAAAATCCGTCATATTCCGCGCTGTTTCCGCATTCATTATCGTATGACTTTGAACGAATTGAAACGGGGCGAAAGCGCGGTGGTGCTCACCGTGCAGACGGCGCTGCTTACCAAAGAGCGATTGCGCGCGCTGGGCATTTATACGGGAGAAAAGCTGAGCATGCTCAAAATCTCCCGTAAAAAAAAGGTGTTCGTGCTGCAAGCGGTGCGCAGCGGAACGAAAGCGGCGATCGACTTCGAGACGGCGGCGGGGATCAAGATATGGAAAACGTGAGAATACTGCTTGTCGGGAATCCGAACGCGGGAAAAAGCACGCTGTTCAACGCGCTGACGCACGGGCACGCGCGCGTCGGGAATTGGCACGGCGTCACGGTCGGCGCGCTCGAAGGGAAAGCGAAATTGGGCGGAAAACGCGTTACCGTGTGCGATCTTCCCGGCATTTACACCGTGGAAGGGACGAGCATGGAAGAGCGCTACGCCTGCGATTACGTGCTTTCGCACCCGAACGATCGGGTGCTGTTCGTTTCGGAATGCGCCACGCTTGCGCGTTCGCTGCCGCTGTTCGCCGCGCTGTGCAAGGGCAGAAAAGCCGCGCTCGTGTTGACGAAACGCCGCGCCTTCGAGCGTGCGGGCGGAAAGATCGACGCGGAAGAATTGGCGCGCCGTTTGAAAATCGACGTGATCGACGCGGATAAGGGAAAACGCGCCGTAAAAAAACAGACGGAAGAATTCCTCGCCGCGCCTAAAATTTACGAAGGGAAGGGCGACGCGGAAGGAATTTTCACGCCGCCGAAGATCGGGCTTTCCAAAGCGGACAATCTGCTTCTGAACGGTTGGTTTGCGTTCCCGCTCTTCTTTCTTTTGCTGTTTGCGGCGTTCTTTCTCACGTTCGCGCGGCATGGTCCGGGCGATTTTCTCAAAAGTTGCGTGGAACGGTTCTTCTGCGATTTTCTTGCGGGGAAAGCCGAAAGCGTCGCTTCGCCCGTTCTGCGCAGTTTCTTATGCGACGGGATTTTAAGCGGTTTGGGCGGCGTGCTCTGTTTCCTGCCGCAGATCGCGCTGCTGTATACCTTTTTGATCGTGCTCGAAGAAAGCGGACTTTTTTCGCGCCTTGCCGTGCTCTGCGACGGATTTTGCGCGAAAATCGGGCTGAGCGGACGGGCGGTCTTTTCGCTTTTATTGGGCTTCGGCTGTACCGCCGCCGCGGTCGCCTCGACGCGCTCGCTCGACGATAAACGCGTGCAGCGCCGCACCATTCTGTGTTTGCCGTATATCGCGTGCAGCGCCAAACTGCCCGTATTTCTTACGCTTTCGGCGTCGTTTTTCTCAAACCCGTTCGTCAGCGTGGTGCTGCTGTATGCGCTCGGCGCGGGCATCGGCGTGGGGGTTTCGGTCTTTTTGAAACGCGACGCGCCGCTGTTCGTGCTCGAATTGGCGCCTTTGCAGATCCCGCGCCCGCTTTTCGTTGCAAAAACCTTGCTCTTTCAGCTCAAACAGTTTATAATAAAGGTAACGACCGTCGTCTTGGCGTTTTTCCTGTTTTCTTGGGTGCTCTCGTCGTTCGATTTTTCGTTTCGGCTCGCGGCGCAGGAAGACAGCATGCTCGCGCATATTTGTTCGGTGTTTTCGTTTCTGTTCGCGCCCGCGGGCATGAACGATTGGCGGATCGCGTATTGCGCGTTTTCGGGACTGATCGCCAAGGAAAATATCGCGGGTTCGCTTGCCATGTTCTATGAAACGTTCCCGTATTCGCCGCAGAGCGCGTTTGCGTTTTCGGTTTTCGTGCTCACCTGTTCGCCCTGTGTGGCGGCGATCGCGGCGACGGCGAAGGAGCTGGGCGTAAAACGCGCGCTTTTGTACGCGTTCGTGCAGACGGGCACCGCGCTCCTTGCCTGTTATTTTACCTATTTCGCCTTGACGGGCGGCGCGTTTGGATTGCTCGCGCCCGTTCTGTTGGCGTTGATATTGATTTTGGTCCGAGGGAAAAAGGGTGAAAAGCTACACCGTAAGCGAAAACGCAACTCTCAAAGAGTTCACCGATAATCATTGCGCGCAGGCGTCGTTCTGTTTTCGCGCCTTGTTGAAAGCGCGCGAGATCCGCGTCAACGGCGAACGGGTGGGGCGCGACGTCCCCTTGAAAGCGGGCGACAGCGTTTGTTATTACATGACGGCGGCGCAGCAGAGCAAAAAGGCTTTTACGGAGCTGTACCGCGATGAAAACGTGATCGTTCTTGACAAGGAAAGCGGCGTTCATTCCGAGGCGGTGTTCTGCGCGCTTGCGGAAGAAGGGGAGTGTTATTTCGTGCACCGTCTCGATCGGAACACGGCGGGGGTCATGATCTTCGCCCGCAACGGGAGAAGTAATAGCGCGTTGCTTGCGGCGTTTCGCTTAAAACGTGTGGAAAAAATTTATTATGCGCTCGTGTGCGGAAAAATGAAACAGCGCCATGCCGTGGAAGAGGCGTTCCTGCTCAAAGACGAGCGCGCCGCCCGCGTGAGGATCACGAAGGATTTAGGAGAAAAAATCGTGACCGAATACGAGGTTTTGGAAGAGCGCGGCGAACTGAGCTTCTTGAAAATCACGCTGCATACGGGAAAAACGCATCAGATCCGCGCGCATCTTTCTTACCTCGGACACCCCGTATTGGGCGACGAAAAGTACGGAAACGAAGAGCTGAACCGGAAATATCACGCGACGCGTCAGCGTTTGATTGCAAAGGAGCTGACGCTGCACGATAGCGGCGATCTTGCTTACCTCGACGGGAAAACCTTCGCGTCCGAAAAAAATTTATAACAAATTACGGAAAAACGCTTGACAGCGTTTTTTCTTTGTGATAATATATGAACAATCATTCATATATTGATATAAAGAGGTGCAAGATGAATTGTACGCACGAAGAAGAGCACGGCGCGGCGGCGGAGCGCGCAAAGGAAAATATGTTGGGAGAAGAGCAGATCGAAGAGATTTCGCGCGCGTTCAAAACGCTCGGCGAGCCTTCGCGGCTGAAAATCCTGCTTGCGCTCAGGCAGGGGGAGATGTGCGTTTACCACATCGTCGAGGCGGTGGGCGGCACGCAGAGTGCCGTTTCGCATCAGCTTCGGATCATGCGCGAAGGTCGTATGATCAAAGCGCGGCGCGACGGGCAGAATATCGTTTATTCGATTGCGGACGCGCACGTTTTGGCGGTGTTGGAATTAGCCTGCGCGCATATTTCTTGTAAGGTTTAAGATTCCTCGGCTACGCTACATCGCGCCGTGCGCTCGTGCCGCCTAAGGCGGGGCGGAATGACAAAAGGGCGGGGCGGAATGACAGAAGAACGTACGGCAGTAGGGCGGCGTTTGGAATAATAAAACGCGCAGAATGACAACAAACCTGTCATCCTGAGCGAAGTCGAAGGATCTTGTATTAAGAAAACAAAAAAAGGAGCCGTTATGCAAAAAAGAATTAAAATCGCAAATTTAGACTGCGCGGCGTGCGCGGCGGAATTACAGGAAGAATTGGAAAAAATCGCGGGCATTCAAGAGCCTTCGGTCGATTTCGTGGGGCAGAGCGTCAGTTTGCAATACGAAAACGAGGACGCGCTCGCCAAGGCGATTTATGCCATTTCTCACTTTGAAGAAGTGGAGATCGTCGACGGGAACGCACCGAAAAAGAAAGAGCGGCGCTTAAAAGAAATCTTATCCGTTGCGCTATCGCTGCTCTTTTTTGTTCCCGCGCTCGTGCTCGATCTTATGGGGTTCGGAGAGCGCGGCGGCTGGGAAAAATGGCTGCCGTTTGCCTTGTATCTTGCGGCGTTCGCAAGCGCGGGCTGGTCGGTCGTGTGGAAGGTCATGACGAATTTACCGCGCATGTTCCGAGGCGGATTTCATCCGAGCGTTCTTCTCGACGAAAACCTCTTGATGACGATCGCCGCGGCGGGCGCGTTTGCGATCGGCGAGAGCATGGAAGGGGCGATCGTGATGATCCTCTACCAGATCGGCGAATGGCTGCAGGCGATGGCGGTGGGATCGTCGCGCGGGGCGATCGAAAAACTCATGGAGCTGAAAAGCGATACCGCCGTGCTCGTCGAAGGGGATACGCAGCGCGAAGTCGATCCCGACGAGCTGCGCGCGGGAGATATCGTACTGCTGCGCAAGGGCGACCGCGTGAGCGCCGATTGCCGTTTGCTTGCGCCTTCGTCGTTCGATACCAAATCGGTTACGGGCGAGGCGTATTATAAAGAGGCGAATAAAGGCGATGAAATTTTATCGGGCTGCGTGAACGTGGGCGATGCCGTGCAAGCCCGAGTGTTGCGCCCCGTATCCGAAAGCGCGGTGGCAAAAATTCTCGACATGGTGCAAAATTCGGCGGCGAAAAAAGCGCAACCCGAAAAGTTTATTACAAAATTCGCCCGTGTGTATACGCCCGTCGTCGTGGCTGCCGCACTGCTTCTCGCCGTTTTGCCGCCGTTGTTTTTGGGCATGCGCGACGGCGCGGTTTGGCAGACGTGGATCTACCGCGCGCTTGACGTTCTCGTGATTTCCTGCCCGTGCGCGCTCATCATCTCCGTTCCGCTCACGTATTTTGCGGGCGTGGGCACGCTTGCGCGCCACGGCGTTCTTGCAAAAGGCGCGGTGTATTTGGATGAGCTTGCCAAAGTAAAGTGCGCCGCGTTCGATAAAACGGGCACGCTGACCGAAGGAAAGTTTACGGTGGTCGGCACGGCGGGAAACGAGCGCGCTTACGAGCTTGCGGCGCGGGCGGAAATCGCTTCGTCGCATCCGTTGGCGCAGGCGTTTGCGCAAAGCGGCGTAAAAGCCGCGGAACGCGTGGAAGAGATCGCAGGCAGAGGCTTGCGCGCCGTGATCGACGGGAAGCAGGTGTTGGTCGGCAGCGCGAAGCTGCTGCGCGAGCACGGCATAAAATTCGAGGAACGGGAAAGCGAACATCTCGCCGTATACGTTGCCGAAGAGGGCGACTATATCGGCTGCGTGGAGATCGAGGACTGCGTGCGCGAAAACGCCGCCGAGGCGCTTGGCGAACTGAAACGGGCGGGCGTGGAAAAAATCGCCGTGCTCACGGGCGACTCGCACGAACGGGCGAAAGCGGCTTTGCAAGCGCTCCCCGTCGACGAAATTTGCGCGGAGCTGCTGCCCGAACAAAAAGCCGTACGCGCAGGCGAACTCAAAGCGCAGGGGAAGCTGCTGTATGCGGGCGACGGCATCAACGATACGCCCGTCATGGCGGAAAGCGACGTTTCGTTTGCAATGGGCGGATTGGGGAGCGACGCCGCGATCGAGGCAAGCGATTTCGTCTTGGCGTCGGATAGTCTTGCCGCGCTGCCCAAAGCGGTGAAAGGCGCGAAAAAAACGCGCAGGATCGTGGCGCAGAACATTATTTTTTCGATCGCCGTAAAAGTCGCGTTGATGGCGCTTTCGGTGGCGGGATTTCTGCCGCTGTGGGCGGCGGTGCTCGGCGATACGGGCGTCATGCTGCTCGCCGTGCTCAACTCCATGCGCATGCGCGCAAAGTTATAAAACGTTTGCCGTTAAAGCAAACCCGCTTGTTCAAAAAAACGGCGGTTAAAGCGTACCGCGGGGCGGCTTGGAAAGAGCCGCTCCGTTTCTTTATGGCAGAAAATCGCTTTGTCGCGTTCGCCGAGCTCGTAATAACAGCAGGTCAGTTCGATGAGCGGAACGTAAGTGCGGCTTTCGGGCAAATCGAAATCGCCTTCCGCGCCGTAATCGCCGCAGGTACGCGCGGTTTCGTACCAAAAGACCGCTTCCCGCAGTTTTTGTTCCGCTCGGAAGATTTTGCCAAGCTCGCAGCAGATCCCCGCGCGCGGCGGTCCGTACGCAAAGCTCCGTAAAAACGCTTGTTTCGCTTTATCCGTATCGCCTTGTTCGGCGTAACAAAAGCCTAAAATTTTACACGCTTCGATTTTGTTGACGTACCAGCCGTCGCCTTGCAGCATTTTTTTAAGGATAGTTTTTGCTTCGTCATACAGGCGGTTGCAATAAAGTTCGCGCCCGTAATAAAAGAGATCGCGTTCGCTTAACCGTTCTTCCGCAGACCATTTTTGGTAGATATGCAGATTGCGCGCACCCCGCGGTTTTTTGCCCGAGAGATGAAAGACGCAAAAATCCGATCGCATGATATTTCCGCGCGGCGCGATGCACTCGTGCACTCTTCCCGTCCAAAGAAACTGCGCGCTGCGTTTCATAATCCGTTCGCGGAAGAAAGAACACAGCGGCGTTCCGTCTTCGTCGAAAGCCGTTTGGTAAGGGCACATCACCATATCGGGCGCGTTGGTTTGGAGCGCGTCTTTGAGCGCAAGGAGTTTTTCGGCATTTTCGGGCGAAATATAATCGTCCGCATCCAGCCAAAGAAAGTAATCTCCGTTCGTTTTGGATAGGGCGAAGTTGCGCGCCGCGGCAAAATCGTCTTGCCAAGGGAAGTCGTATACGCTTGCGTGATAGCGCCGCGCGATCTCTTTTGTGTTGTCTTGCGATCCCGTATCGGCGATCACGATTTCGTCAACGCAGTCTTTTACGCTTTCCAAACAGCGCGCAAGCACGTCTTCTTCGTTTTTTACGATCATGCAAAGCGATAAAGTTATCATTCCGGTACCTCTTCGTAAACACATATATGATAAAACGGTTCGGCGCGTTCCTGCGCATAAAATCAGCCGACGGAAAAATTCCGTCGGCATCATTTATCAAGCGGTTAAACGTCGATTTGTTTTATGGTCAGAGTCGTGTTGACGCCTCCGCCCAGCGTTACGCCCACGGCAAGCAACGCCGAGATCGCCATATCGATCACGTCGCCTACATTGAGCGCGATCAGGAAACTTCCGTTGTAAAGCGAGCCGACGCCTACGGACAGTACGCGCGTAACCGTCGCTTGCGGGATCGCCGTTCCGTTCCTGCGCACTGCAAGCGTAACCGTCGTGCCGAGGGCGGCGGATACGTTCGTATAATAATTTACTTCGTAAACGCCCGCGACGGCGGCGGTAATGCTGTTGGCGGGGGAATTGGCAACGTTCTTGAAGGGCATGGTGGAGGGAAGGGGAAGCTGCGTCGTTCCTCCTACCGTCAGGTTGAGCGTCTGCGGCGTTGTGTTATACGCTCCGCCGTATGCGTTGAGATTCGCCGTGCCCGTAGGACCCGTCGGTCCTGTTGCGCCGATTGCTCCCGTAGGACCCGTTGCGCCGTTCGCGCCCGTGGGACCCGTTGCGCCGATCGGACCCGTGGCGCCCGTTAATCCGGTGGCGCCCGTTGCGCCGATTGCTCCCGTCGGCCCTGTTGCGCCGTTCGTTCCCGTGGCGCCCGTGGGACCTGTGGCTCCGTTTGCGCCCGTCGCACCCGTGGGACCAATCGCGCCGTCCGAACCCGTGGCGCCTGTTGCCCCCGTCGGACCCGTTATGCCGTTGGCACCCGTGGGACCCGTCGGACCTGTGGGACCCGTCGGACCGATCGCACCGTCCGCGCCCGTGGCGCCTGTTGCCCCTGTCGGACCCGTTACGCCGTTGGCGCCCGTTGCGCCCGTCGCGCCCGTGGGACCGGTT
>CAJUGP010000016.1:39931-42859 GCA_910586365.1 uncultured Christensenella sp.
ACGCCCGTTGCGCCGTCCGCGCCCGTGGCGCCTGTTGCCCCCGTCGGACCCGTTACGCCGTTCGCACCCGTTGCACCCGTCGCGCCCGTGGGACCTATCGGACCGATCGCGCCGTCCGCGCCCGTGGCGCCTGTTGCCCCCGTCGGACCCGTTACGCCGTTTGCACCCGTTGCACCCGTCGCACCCGTGGGACCGGTTACGCCCGTTGCGCCGTCCGCGCCCGTGGCGCCTGTTGCCCCCGTCGGACCCGTTATGCCGTTCGCACCCGTTGCGCCCGTTGCGCCCGTGGGTCCGGTTGCGCCCGTTGCGCCGTCCGCGCCCGTGGCGCCTGTGGTTCCCGTCGGACCCGTTACGCCGTTCGCCCCGGTTGCGCCCGTCGCACCCGTGGGTCCGGTTGCGCCCGTTGCGCCCGTCATGCCGCGCGGACCGGTCGGTCCGATCGGTCCGGTAGGACCTGTTATGCCCGTTCCGCATTGAATGATCTTATATTTTCTGCGAACGCAGACGCACGGACAGCATCCGCATACGGGGCAGCGATTTTCGTATATCATTTTCTTTTCTCCTTAATGAAACAGGCGCAAAAACGCCTGTTTTTTGTAAATATGAAATCAACAAATTTCGTTTTGTAAAAAAATCATATTCTATTAAATCATATAAAAATTTTGTATATTTTGTTACGTTCGGCTTTGGGTTTTTAGCATGGAACAGCAGGAAAATTTTTACAAAAAAAGATTGTGAAACGGTTGACAGAAGGGGGGGGGTATTGTGGTAGAATGGTTTTAAGAAACGGTTTTACGCCGTAAATATTGCAAAAGAGAGGTTTCGTATGAAAGAAGAAAAGCAATACGATGCGCTCAAACGCATCAAAAGCAATCGGGAAAAGTGGCTGCAGTTTGCGTTCGGCGCGTTGGCGTGCGTGTTTTGCTGCCTGTGGCTGTGCTGCCCGCAGTATGCAACGAGCGGCTGGATTGTTTATCACGGTCCGTTTGAATTCCGCGCTCTGTTCGGCGGATACGTCGAAGCCAATGCTTGGCCGTGGTTGCAGATGATTTGTATGCTGTTGTTTCTCGGCTGTGCCGTGTACTTTTTCGTGTTCGGGGCGCGGAGCAAAAAAGAAGCAAAAAAGGCTTACGAACGGTTTTGGGCGCATCGGGAAGAGTACGAAAATCAAACGTATCTTTCGGCAAACGCAAAGTATTACAACGCTATACTCAAAGACTACGTCAAGGTCAATTCGTATTTCTATGAAAAAAAGGGAAAGGTACGGTTTTTGTACCGTACCATGACGCGGTTTCTTTTTTATCCGCTGATTGAGTGCGGCGTGCTTGTTCCTGCCTGCATTCTCGGTTATGCCGTTACGAGCGCGCATTCCGAGGTGCCCGCCGCGACGGCGGTAATGTTCGGCTTTGCCGCGGCGATTGCGTGCGCGGCGTTCGTGTTCTACTTTCTTGTCGTGCAACACCGTTCGGGCTGTTTTGCGCGTTATGCGGCGAATGTTACCCCCGCGCAGCTGCAAAAAGGCGATTATGTATTCGATTCGGTTTTTATGGAGCATATTTCCGCCGATGCAAAATTGCACAAACGCGCCGAAAAAATGCAGGCTGCGGGGCAGAAAGGCATTCTTGCCTATCTTTTTTCCGACGCGGTCACGGCGGTGCTGCTCGGCGGCATGGCGATATATCTTATCGTTATCGTGTTTATCGTTGCGCTCGTGGTTTCGATCGTCGCACCCGATCGCGGCGCGTCGTCCTCGGTATGGAGCCATCAAACGCCTTCGTCCCGTGCGTTGGTGCTTTATGGCGGCATGAACGAGCGGTATGAAACCGACGGCTACGGTTACGTTTTCAAACACGGCGCAAGAACTTCTTTCCGCATAAACGGAAGGGAGATTCTCGACGAGCGCGGCGAACGCGTCGAAACGGTGGGCTGGCTGCGCGAAGGCTCGCAAACCGTCGATTACGCGAACGGATACGCGGGGGAAACGCCCTTCCTGCGTTGGGAACTTGAATAAGAAAATAAAAACCGCAGGGTTCGGCATGCCGAATCCTGCGGTTTGTTGTTATGCGGTTTTTTCGTTTTCTTTCGCTCTGCTTTTCACAAGCTCGCTGTATAGCAAGGCGAAGTCGGTTTTCATAGGTGTTTTGAGATTCAGATAATATTTCGCAAACATTTTCAAATAAAGCTTTCGGCAGGTAAGCAGCGTTTTGTTATCGATGTGCATTTCCTGCGAAAGCGCTGCCGTCGTTTTGTATTTATAAAAATCATTTATGTAAATCGTTGTTAAGATGCGGCTGTGTTCGATTCCGTGAAGATATTCTTCATCTGAAAAATGGTGATAAATATACGCAAAAACGGGTAAAATTCTGCAATCTTCCGAATGGGGATTTTTCAATTTTTGAATGATAAGGGTTTCCAAAGTCTTGATTTGTTTCGATCTTAATTTTTTCATATGCATAGCGCTATTATAACGTATAAAAGAACGTTAAAATTACCAAATATTGGAAATTTTGAAGTTTTTTCTGTGATATAATGGTGTAGTATTAATAAAATTTATAGGAACAAACAGTGGGAAAAACAGCGGAAGAAGTTTTGGGTTATCTCAAAGAATTGCTTGAAGTGTATCTTGCGGAATTAAACGGATCGGAGAAAAATACGTTTGCTTACGGCGAAAAAACGGCTTACGTGGAATGTTTGGAAATCATACAGCTTTGGGAAAAAGCGCAGACGTTCGGCTTGAATTACGATATCGAAAAGCGTTATCCCATTTAACATAGCGTTACGGATCGGGAATAAGCACGAGTTTCAGAAAAATACTTGCCAAAAGCACGGAAAAGCGGTATAATAGCGTTATCCGAGCGGACTGCGCGGCCGCGGCGTATCTTGAATACGATGAGGAAAGTCCGGGCATCACAGGGCAGGACGCCTGAT
>CAJUGP010000017.1:0-10563 GCA_910586365.1 uncultured Christensenella sp.
GAAACCATGATCCACCTCGCATTAGTACGTTAATTATTAGCGATACAAAAAATCAAAGATTTTTTTGCGTCGCTTCCTCGCCGATTTTTCTTGCGAAAACCGTATCAAAGTTTGAATACGGCGCTCCAAAAAAATTGCAGGCAAGTTTTCTCGCTTATATTATAACACATAATGTCCAAAACATAAAGACGTAATCAAAAATTTTTTGCCTTACGAGATAATTCCGCCGAATTTCGTTAAGATGGATTCGCAATCCAAATTGTCCATATACTGTTTTTCGACGAGAACAGGGATCATCTTTTTGATAAGCTCTTTATTCTTTGTTACGATTTTTTCCGCTACGGCATAACAGTCGGATATTGTCTTATCAAACAAATCATTAAGCTTTTCGATAAATTCGTAAGAGTAAGGCAATTTCCCATTTCGCCACGAAGAAAACGCGTTTTCAAATCCGAACATACCCTGACTTGACATATTTAAGAGAATGGCATTGATATTTGCTAAAACGCCTTGCATATTGTCGTAAATTTTGTTGAACACAACCTGTTGCGCGGCATATCCGCCGCACAGCACGCAAATTGTATTGAGAAGGTCGGCTTTCCCGAAATATTCGTTTTCTTCGTCCTCATGCAAAAAATCGTCGCCGTTTTCTTCGATGTATTCGGTAATTTCACGATCCTCGGCTGCAAGGTCGAAATCGATGTCGCCCTCGTCATCGTCATCATCCCCATAAAAATCGTCTGCATTGTAATCGCTGTCGTATTCCGATAAAATTTTATTAAAAAAATTATTGCCGAGATTATCGGATTCCAAATTCAACAAATATCTTCCGTTATTGAACGATTTTGCGACCACAAAATAGCCCAAATTCCTGCAAGCCCTGATCGCATCCGAAGCGTAGGAAGATTTTCTCGGAATATCCTCCTCTTTCACTTCGAGAATGCGCTCGCAAATTAGTTTTTTACTGACATAATTATGATTGTCGGACTGGATAATACATTCGTTGATAAGCGTTTCCAACGCCGCACAAGTAAAGCCCGAACACAGTTTTGCAAGTTCTTCCATTGAAATTTCAAACTTACACGTCGAATTGTTTGCATAAAATTTCAATATTTCCACCCGTGATTCATAATTCGGTTTGCCGATACTGATTTTTTTATCGATTCGCCCGGGACGGACAAGCGTTTCGGGCAATCCGCCGTAATTATTACAGGTTGCGACTAAAATAAAATTGTGTGTACCGCTCATACCGTCGATGAGCGTAAGTAACTGTGCAAGGATCATTTTGGATTGATCGGTATAATACTCCTCCTCGTCGTTCGGCAAGAGCTTATCCAACTCATCGAAGAAAATCATGGAGGGCTGCATATGCTTTGCAGCTTTTTCAAACGCTCTTTTTATTTTTCTGCATACCTGCGCAACGCTATCCATTTCAGCAATATCGATCGAATATGTATACAGCCCGCATTCGTCGGCAAGCACGTTTGCAAACAACGTTTTGCCCGTGCCCGCTTCCCCGTAGAAAATGATACCCTTAGGCAGTTTAGCGCCTTTTTTTAGGTATGCCGTTCGGTTGGTAAATACTTCGCACAGCCTTTTCAGCTCTTCCTTTTCGGTTTGATATCCTGCAATGTCGTCAAATGTGTAACCCATAAAAACACCTCCGTGATTTGATATTTCCATTATATACCATTTCGCTCAAACTGTCATGACCGCAATTTCCATAAAAATTTTGACCCCTTTTTATTGGAAAATAAGCCATTTTTAGTTGATTTTATGCCCCCTTTTAGGGTACAATAGTGCGGGAGTATTACTATGGAAGAAAAAATCAAAATCAGCATTGCGAATGAAACGCTTGCATTGTTAAAGAAAGATTGCGAGGATTTCAAAATATTAAAAGCCGACGGCAGTTCCAACTTTAATAGTTTTATCAATCTGCTGATCTTCAACTATTATGAAACATTTACCGCAAAAGAGGAAACTCTACACGATGATATTCGCAGCGCGCTCTCTGTTATCCCCGATTATTACCGAGAAAAAGTATTCGGCGATATTGTTAAACTGTTTGCGAAACAAAATTCTTTCAACGATAAGCACAGAACAACAACCTTTTCGTTTAAGCCGACAAAAGTCTCGGAAAAAGCGATAACGTACATAGATAAAATCGTACTGAAAGATGAATCGATTTCATCGTTTTACCGCAGAATGTTTACTGCATATTCTCAATTAACAAAAACCGAACGCGAAAAAATAATACATAAAGAAAACTATGAAATATTAAAGAAAGCGACTAAAAAAGGCGTGCAGACTTGCATCGCGCTAAATTCCAAAGATGTCTTAACCGATTCCTCTGTTTTTGCCATTGCTCCCGCAAAAGACGAATTATTTAACTACGTTCTCGTTTATAACGGAAAACAAAACCATACTTTGCGGTTGGCTTCTATCAATACGGTTTCTTTGCTTTCGGCAAAAGCTTCTGTTCCGGAAGAAAATTCCAAACTTTTTGAAAGACAAGTTGCCTGTGCCGCACAATATCCTATGTATAATACCGACAATGAACCGATTAAAGTTCAGCTTACCGAGAAAGGAAAAAAACTGTTTAATAAAATATATCTTTATCGCCCGACTCCCATAAAAATCGAAGGCGATATTTACACTTTTAATTGCTCGGCAAATCAGCTCTTATATTATTTTGAACGGTTCGGCGATAGCGCGCTTATCCTATCGCCAAAAAAATTAGGAATATTTATGAGAAATTATTATTACTTTGCGCTGAAAAAATATAGATCGATCTATAAAAGCGACTAAATAAAAAATTTTTTCGATTTTGTAAATTATTGAATACGGTTTTGAACCGCAAATGATATAATATAGACTGTGAAAAACGAACTATTAAGAAAAACAGGCAGATTTGCCCGAAAAAATATCGTTATGCTGATTGCACTGTTACTCGCAATCGTAACATGCTTTCTCATTCCGCCCGACAAACAATATTTAGGCTATTTCGATTTCAACACGCTTGCCTGTCTTTTGGCAACGCTTGCCATTGTCTGCGCCCTCAAAAATGTAAACTTTTTCTACTTCCTCGCTGAGCGGACGGTTAAAATTTTCAAGTCGGCAAGAAGCGCAATTTTAGCGCTCGTATACATTACCTTTATCGGCTCGATGCTGATCGCCAACGACATGGCGCTTTTAACCTTTCTCCCCCTCGGCTATCTCGTACTCACAAATACACAAAAAGAAAAGCACATGATTTTCACGTTCGTCATGCAGAATATCGCTGCGAACCTTGGCGGAATGTTAACTCCTTTCGGAAATCCGCAAAACCTTTATCTCTACTCTAAATTCAATATTCCCACGCTTGAATTTATGGGGATTATGGCGATTCCCTTTGCCCTTTCCGTGCTTTTGATTACGGTGTGCTGTCTGATTTTTATAAAAAAAGAACCGCTCGTGTTCGAGGGCAAAACAGCCAAACCCGAACCCAAACGAACGGCTCTTTATCTGATTTTATTCGTCCTTTCCGTTATCATGGTATTCCGTGTCGTACCCTTTTGGATCGGACTGCCGATTATACTTATTATCCTATTGATCGCCGATTGGAAAGCAGTTGCGAAAGTAGATTATCCCCTTTTGTTCACGTTTGTGTTCTTCTTTATCTTTGCGGGCAATATGGCGCGCATCGAACAGGTGCGAAATTTCTTTTCATATTTATTAAACACGGATACCCTGCTGTTCAGTGTACTCTCCTGCCAAGTCATCAGCAACGTACCGTCGGCAATTCTCTTGTCGCAGTTTACAACCAACTATCCCGCGCTCTTGATCGGCGTAAACATCGGCGGCGTGGGAACGCTCATATCTTCACTTGCAAGCCTTATTACGTTCCGAGAATACTGTTCGCACAATCCGGAAAAAAGCGGAAAATATGTCGGCGTTTTCTCCGCGTTCAACTTTTCGTTTTTGATTGTTTTAACGGGTGTTATGCTTTTATTGGAGCATTTCGTTTAGTAGCGCTGTAATAAAATTTATTCCATTCATTGTTTTTTTTCATTCGCAATTGAAAATACGTTTTTCAGCCTTTAAGCAAGGTAAAACTTGATATCGTATGCCCGATCGGATTGAACGCTCACCGTTACGAACAGTAAATCATGATAAGAATCGGTCTCCGATACGCTCAACGGAAACGACGTTCCGCCTTTTCGGGCGATCCGATACGAAACGGTTTCACCGTTTAGCGTGACCTTTGTTATCTTCTCCCTGCCGAGCAAATGTACTTTGAACACGATTTCGCGCTGCGCAAAACATTTTTCGCCTGCAAAAGATCCCTCGGCTTTGAAAAGATCGACGACGTAAGCATCGCACTCCTTGCAATAGCCTGCTCGATACGCACTTTTACGGCAACTTCCCTGCTTATACGCCGTCGTCTCGGTATCGTCCTCGTAAAGATACCCTTCGTCAACGGAATTCTTTTCGGGATAGAAATCATAAACGAGCTTATCCCATTTCTGTTCTTTGGTATTCTTTGCGTCGTACGCCAACGGAAGGAGCGCGCCCGTTCGCACGAAAAGCGGCATTTCGTTCAGTGCATATTGCCGCGCCACCGTTTGATTTCCTGCGTGAAGCTTGCCGTTGAATACGTCAATCCATTTGCCCGAGGGCAGATAAACCTCTCTTTCTCGATCCGATTGTCCGCAATCGCTTGCATACAGTCCGCAAAACGCCTGTCCGCTTGCTTGGAAATACTCGATCACCACTTTATGCGGCACATTCGGACGGATTTTTCCGAGCGATTGCGCTAACGTTGCGTGCGTCGTTTTATCTTCCAAAACTTTCTTTCCGTCGATCCATACCGTCGCTCCGTCGTCCGATAAGAGATACAACTCTTTTTCGCGTTCGACCAGAACCGTCGTTTCAAACCGTGCCGAAAAATAGAAAACAGGCACGTTTTCCATGGGCGGGATGCCGTTTAGATTCATAAAAAGCAATTCCCATTCCGCAAACGCTAACGGATCGCCTTGCAGCTCTGTTCCCCGGAAAAACGTTGCTTTGACCGGTTCGACGTATTCTTCGCGGCGCAGCAAAACCGCATTGTTACCCATTACGGGAGCGATAAGCAAATCATTGCCGAGCATATACTCGTTTCGGCACGCAAGCGCCTGCGGATCTTGAGGATATTCAAAGCCTAACGATTTGAAGATCGGCTCGCCCGTGCAATAATTCTCATAAGCGTTTTTGTAGATTACGGGCAGTAAACGGTAACGCAGATAATTAAATTCTCTTACGATATCTTCCGTTTCCTTATCGTATACCCACGGTTCGCGGTTACGGATCAGATTGATCGTGCAGTGCGGTCGGAATACGGGCGAGAGCGTACCGAACTGCATCCAACGAATAAACTCTTCCTTCGTCGGATTGCCGACGTGCCCGCCGCAATCCGCGTTAATATATGCGATCGCATTATTTCCGCCGCGGATAAGCGATTCCACTTCCTGCCCCAACGCATAGAAATCGCTTAAAATATCTCCCGTCCATTGCACCGAATAGCGGTGTGAAGCACTGTTCGTAATGGCGCAATAAAATCCGTTTACAATATCGTCAACATTGCCCATGATTACGGGACGGCGGTAAATTTCCTTGTTCTTCGCCGCTTTTTGATAATGATGCCGCGTAACGTCCTCGAAAAGGTACAGTCCCAGCGTTTCGGGATTGACGCCGTTTACAGGGCTTTTGAGTTTGGTATGCCAATTTCGATCGTACCACCAAATATCGAGACCGACTTGCAGCAACGACTGCAACTTTTCTTCGCGGTAAGCGATCTCCGCGGGAGAAAACACGTTTTCGGCGCCTTCGACAGGTTCGGGGTGATCGTTAAACATGATCTCTACGCCGTGACTGTGCGCGAATTGCATGAACCGCGCCATGTCGGGAAAGAGATTCAAATTGACGTCGTAACCGATCCCGCGGTCGGAAGCGGCGCGCCAGTCGGTATCGATCACCATATTGTCGAGCGGAAAACGATGTGCTTCGTAATCTAAAATCAACTGTTTCGCACTTTCTTCGTCGTACACGAAATACTTACTGTTCCAACTGCCGAGCGTGGAAAGGCGCACAAGCTCGTTGCGTCCCGTTAGCGACACATAGAGTCGGCGCAGCATTTTCGCGTTCTGTTTGCAAAGCAGTATGTAAATATCCTGCACGTGCTCTTCGATTGTATATTCGCCCGCGCGCGCTGCGGAATAACCGCCTTCGGGCACGATGATGCGCGGCGTATCGGAAAGCGCGAACGCTTTCGGCGTTTGATCCAAAGGCGGTAATTCGCCGCTGTTTTTTAAGGGCTGATATTCGTAAATCGTTTCGCCGTTTTCTTTGAGACAAACGCCCGCAAGGCTTTCCGCCTGCGCGGGAATGTACAATTCATACTTTCCGAAACGAATTACGCCGTCGTTTTTCGTATATGCAACACCGCCCTGAAACTCCGTGCGGTTGGGAATAAAAAATGTGTTCTTATCGCAAAAAAAGCCGTTTTTTCCGTATTCCACGCGCACAATGTTTTCGTTCAAAAGCTGAATGCGGACGTTCCCGAAAAGAATTTCTTCCATGATAATTTCCCTTTTTATGCTAATTCATTAGCATACGGCACGATCAGAGCAAGAGGATAAAGCAGCCGCCCTGCACGGTACGGGCGCGGAAGAAAACGTGTTCGCCGTTTTGCGTACGGTACCAATCGCTGAACGGAACACGGTGCGGCGATTCCTTTAAGAACTTATCAAGATAAGCGATCATGTTCGTCCGTTTTTCCGCATCGTCCGTCAACGCCGCCGCCCAGGTGATCCAATCGGTTTTGGAATACGTTTCGCGGTTGTCGAGCGGCGTGCCGAAGGTGTTGGCTTTTTTAAGATAACAATCAACTTCCCGTTCGAGCACTTCCTGCGGAAATAATCCCAAACGCAGAATTTTATCGAACGCAAAATTGTATTTTAACGAGAACGTGCTTTCGTCGGCGTCCCACGATATGGGCAGGTGCGGGAAACGGTTTGCAAACGCCGTGATCTCGGCGGCAAATTCTTCCGCCGTTTTACGGTACTCTGCGCCGCGCTCACCGCCGCCCGTCGCGTTCAGCAGTTCGGCATAGCAGGCGATCCCCACCGTCGCTTTGATCGCCAAATTAAGATTGTTTTTCAAATGCCCCGCAAAGTCGTCGGTGCAAAGCTGTTCTTCGGGTTTCAGTCCGTATTTTACGAGATATTCCACCCATTTTTCGGCTAAATCGGCATTCTCCGCAAAAAACGAAATGTCCTTATCGCAATGATAGCACGCGTACCACATGATCAAAAGATTTGCGCATTCTTCCACCGACATTTGATAGCGCATATCATAAATCTGCGAACGCGCGGGAAGCAGGTATACGGGGAACCAGGTATTCGTATCTTCTTTGCGCAACGTGCCGGTATACTTGCTCTTTTGGTCGGTAAAGCCGTAGACGTTGCCGCAGCAGTTGGGATACGTGCCTGCGTCGTGCGGCGCGAAATCGTACGGCCATGCGGGCATACGCGCATATTTCAAAATGGGACGCATCATCCCTTTTACAAGCTCGGTGTTATATAAAAGGAACAAGGGCATGGAAGGATAACTCACGTCCACCGTAGCGATGCAGCCGTTGGAGTCGCACTCTTTGGATAAAAACAGCAGCGTTCCGTCGGTATCTTTTATCAGCTTGTGCGAAGAAACGCTTTGCCGCAGCGACGCGTACAACAAATCGAGATAGCTCTTCCCGAACGGAGCGGCTTTCTTTTGCAGTTCTTTGTCAAACGCCGCCAACCGCTCGTCCGTTTTGCGGTAACCGTTCCAAACCGTTTGCAGTGCCTCGATGATCGTATGATCCTGCAAATAATAACCTTTTCTGAACTCCCCGTAATATTGAATCGAAACGACGTCGTCGTATCCGAGCGCAAGAATACCCTTGTGCGTTTTATTGAACGCGCCGATATAACATTCCTCGCCCGCCGCGGAAAAACATTTGAGTCCGCCTGTGAGATAGGCGGCAAGATCGCAGGCGTCGAGGAAAGAAGCTTCTTCGCCCGCCACATACCAATAGCCCCAATCCGCGCCGATTTTATCGCCGTTGTTGGACAAATACATTTGGCGTTTTCTTCCCAAAAACGCGCATTCAAAACCGTTGAGATCGGCAGCCGCGCCGCATACGCTATGATCGCACCCGATTTCTTCGTTATAGGCGATCGTGCGGTTGACGAACAGTGAAATCTCCGCATCCGCGTCGCCCTCGATTTCGTATTCGAGATAACAAACGGGAAGCGCGATCATTTCCGGATCGTCGGGCAGCAAGGGCGAAACGAATTTCACTTTCAACTCGACGCCGCCCGCACGGAACACGTAATCGGTGGAAAACGCCGTTACGGCAAGCGAAATCTGTTCGGCGCATTGCACGCCGCAATTTGCGAAATCTTCGCCGTTTCCGAGAAAGCAATAGGTATTACCCTGCGTTTTCAAAAATCCGTAAATTCTTTTTTCCGCACCCCACCAACTCTGCACGTGACTCTTATTCAGCTCTTCCGTTACGCTCCAAAGGGAAAAATTCGGGTCTTTGACGAACAGCGGATAAGCGGGCAATATTCTTTTATTTGACATATGATACCTCGTTTATATTTTTATGAAGTATACCACACAACCATGGAAAAAACAAGCATATTTAAGAAAAAATGCGATATAATCCACCCTTCTTTTCCAGACGAAAAAATTGCAGGAAAATCGACCAATAAAAAAGGCAAACCGTAAAAACGGCTTGCCTTTTTCTAAAAACTCAATTCAGTTCAGAAACGGAACGACTACGTCTTCAAGTTCTTTATAAGTTGCAAAACCTCTCGGCAACCGTTTGACGACAATCCCCTTTTCATTTACGATTATCGTAAAGGGCCATGCGCTGCCGCCGTCTAACAATTCATAAGTTAAACATTTATTCTTTTCTTTGTTGTCTTGAGCAAACGTCAAGGTATAATCCGCCCAATTTTTATCTTTAATAAATTTGGGAACAGGTCGATCCTCGTTTCCCTGTATCGCAATCACGCTCAAACGATCGGAGTAATTTTTTTGCAAATCTTCAAAGAAAGGAAGTTCCGCAACGCAACCGCCGCACCAGGTAGCCCAAAAATTGATGATCGTCAGTTTGCCGCGCGTATCGGCAGGCGAATACGTACGCTCCGTCAATTTATACTCACCGTTTTCTTCGCCGTACAGCTTAATGGTAAAATCGGGGCATATATCGCCTTCCTTGTTTCCCGCAAGCGCCTGTACTGCGTTATCGTAAAGCGAACCCTGTATTTCCGAATACCATTTTTGATAACGGATCCTGCCCGACGTATCCAAAATCATCAACGAAGCATATTCTTTTTTGCCTTCATCGTCCCGAACGATCGGTTTCATAAGATTTTTCCAAACGAAGCCGTTATCCTCAACAAACGTATATTCCCAATTGTTTTGTTCGATCAAACCGCAAACCACGTCGGCATGCGCATCGGATACGACGATCGATTTTGAGTCGTACCCGTAAACCGAACGAAGCTGATTTTCCGTTAGAGAAAATTGCGACAACATTTCATCGCCTTCATTCGGACGCCAAAAATAGACAAACGTAACCGAACCGCGCGTTTCGCTGATTGTAAACTTTTCGTTCGAGCCGTATATCGGCAACGTAAATTCGGGGCAAATTTTCCCCTCTTCCGCTTTCACCTGCACGTCGATAAAATTGTAATACACGAGCGCACCCGCAAGCAAAGCAAGCGCGGCGAACCACGCCGTAAACTGCAACCAGAAATTACGTTTTTGCTGTTTTGCACGCGCAGCGGAAAAGTTCTGTTCCGAAGTCTGCGCCGCTTCTGCCGCAAGAGCAGCCCCGCCGCCCGACGAAGGATCCTCGGCAACGGCATTTTCTTGTTTCAAAAGCGCGTTAAGCGGTTTTTCCTCGGCAGGCGCGCCGACGGCGTTTTCGTGCACGAAAAGCTTCTGCCCCTTCCAACTGATCGCTTTTGTCGGGCATACGGCAATACATTCGCCGCATTGGATACATTCGTGATCGCCCACGCGCTTGATATCCATCTTGCATGCGTTTACGCACAGTCCGCAATCGGTGCATTTGTTTTTATCGAGCTTAATGCCGAGTAACGCGATCTTGCTGAAAAATCCGTAGATCGCGCCGAGCGGACAGAAGAAACGGCAGAAAAAACGGAAGATAAACACGCTTGCCACCATAAAAACAACAAGCACTCCGAATTTCCAAGTAAACAGCGAACCTAAACGCATAAACATACTATCGTTATTCGGATTGACGAGTAACGACAACGCGCCGCCGAACGTACCCGCAGGGCAGATATATTTGCAAAAACCCGGAACGGGTAGCCCCGATTTGCCGAACATCAAAGGCACCGCAACGACGAGCACGACTAATATCACGTATTTTAGATACGATAGGATATAAGTAAACTTGCTCTTTTTCAGTTTAGGCGTTTTTATTTTATATAAAAGCTCTTGTCCGAGTCAGATCGGAAGAGC
>CAJUGP010000017.1:10573-33183 GCA_910586365.1 uncultured Christensenella sp.
TGTCCGAGTCCGACGGGGCATAAAAATCCGCAAACCGTGCGCCCCAAAATCAAACCCAACAGAATGATAATGCCGAACACATAGGCGGGCGCGCGCGTTCCCGACGCCGCCAACGCGTTTTGCAGCGCACCCAAAGGACAGGCGCCCACCGCCCCCGGACAGGAATAACAGTTTAAGCCGGGCACGCACATGAATTTCGTTGCGCCCTGATAGATATCGCCCGCAAGAAAGCCTTTTATGTTTGCGTTGTAAAGCAAAGCGGCGTAAACTTGAATGAGTTTGCGCTTGGAAGGTTTGTGCCGCTTAAACCAATCTTTTATTTTGGAAAAAAATTTCTTCATGAATTAACCGATCCCGATACATTCGGTGCAAATCTCGATCGCTTTTTTCAAAACGTCGTCCGCGCCGCCGTTAAAAATACCCCACACCAGCAAGGCGACGCCGAGGACGGCGACGGCGATCCTCACGCCGAGTATGACGCGCCCCTCGTATTGTTGCAAAGCCGCCGCGCTCTGTTGTTCTTGCACATACGGTTTTCCGCCGAACGCAAACAGATTTTTGAGATAAGGAAGCGCCCGTTTCGCGCATTCGCGTTCGACGATTGCCGCCGCGATACAGCATAAAAATCCGATTGCGATACAGGGCAGCGCCAACTTCGCCATATTTAAGACGGCGGCGTTATATTCCGTCGTCTCGAAATGGGTGGGATCAAACACGTAGCACAGAACGGTTACGCCGAGCGCCACGCAAACCGCCGCGCATATGCACCAGACAAGCAAACGGATTTTTTCCGCCTTCGCCACATGCGACAAATTTTTACGAAATTCGTCGCCCTCGCCCTGCGGAATGCGCGCTTTCAACCGCGCAAACGTCTTTTCGGGAACGGATTTATGCGTCTTTCTCTCTTTCACGGGCATGACGACGGAGAGAACAAAACCCGCGATCACCGCCGCAACCCAAACGCAGAACACGATAAGGCAGGGAAACATATGCGCGTTTAAGCCTTCGCGCGTAAAAATCTGCTCGCCAGCTTCCGCGCTGAAATATACGTCGCTTACCGCGGCAAGAAACGCGATCCCCAGCGCAACGGTGAACGCGCTTAAAAAAATGCCGTACCAAAATCGCACGTTTCTGATTGTCCGTTCGGTCATAACGCCCTCCTTGCCGCCTTATTATAATATCGTACGCGCCGCCGTTTTTCTCAAAACTTGAATACGGCGCTCGAAAATCCTTGCAAGCAAGTTTTTTCGTTTGTATTATAGCACACGCGCCGCACACCGTCAAGTATTTCCGTTTGACAAAATTCCCCTTCCTTTTCGCGAACCCTTGACAAATTCCGCAAAAAGAGGTATGCTGTTGTTATCCGAAACAAAAGAGTTACTATGGACAGAACCTTATACGAAAACTACGTCGCCATTCTCGAAAACGAACTGCTGCCTGCAATGGGCTGCACCGAGCCGATCGCCGTCGCCTACTGTGCCGCGCTCGCGCGAAAAACGCTCGGATGCCTGCCCGAACGCGTACAAATTTCGGTAAGCGGCAATATCCTCAAAAATGTAAAAAGCGTCGTTGTGCCTAACACGGGCGGACTGCGCGGAATCGCCGCCGCGGCAGCCGCGGGCATCGTTGCGGGCGACGCCGATAAAAAACTCGAAGTGCTCTCGCACGTGAACGAACAGGATAAAGAGCGCATTCAATCGTACTGCGCGCAAGCGCAGATTTCCGTCACGCAGGCGCACACGGGGTGCATTTTCGATATCGGCATACGCGCGTTCGCCCAATGCGGCGAAGCGTACGTACGCATCGCGGGGCATCATACCAACGTCGTAAAAATCGAACGCAACGGCGAAGTCCTCTTCGATTGCGAAACGCCCGAAGAAGATTGCTGCGTTTACAAAGGGCTGAGCGTGGAAAACATCGTTGCGTTTGCAAATGAATTAGACGTAAACGACGTGAAAGAAATCCTCGAAAGACAGATTGCCTACAATACGGCGATCGCCGAGGAAGGGTTGAAAAACGACTACGGCGCGCGGATCGGCAAAGTCCTGCTTTCCTCGTTCGGAAACGACGTGCACAACCTTGCCAAAGCGACGGCTGCCGCAGGGAGCGACGCGCGCATGAACGGCTGTTCTCTGCCCGTCGTCATCGTTTCGGGCAGCGGAAATCAGGGCATGACGGCTTCCCTGCCCGTCGTCGTCTACGCGCGGCATTTGGGTGTTCCGCACGAAAAACTGCTGCGCGCGCTCGCCCTTTCCGACCTCATCACAATTCATCTGAAAGCGGGGATCGGCAGACTTTCGGCATTTTGCGGCGCGGTGAGCGCAGGCTGCGGCGCAGGCGCGGGCATATGCTATTTATACGGCGGTGGATACGACGAAATCGCCCATACCCTCGTCAACGCGTTGGCGATCGATTCCGGCATCGTATGCGACGGCGCAAAATCGAGCTGCGCGGCGAAAATCGCTTCCGCCGTCGAAGCGGGTTTGGTGGGAATGGAAATGTACCGCCACGGATCGCAATTCCACGGCGGCGACGGCATTTTGGAACGCGGCGTGGAAAACACCATCGAGAACGTGGGCGACCTCGCACGCAAAGGCATGCGAGAAACCGACGAAGAGATCATTCGGCTGATGATCAAATCCATTTGAACGAAAAAAAATCCCTGTTTTACAGGGATTTTTTTATATCAGCCAAAAATACATCAGCAATCCGACGAGCGCAAAGCAACCCAGCACGATCAAGAGACGCGGCAGCATGACGATAAAAAACGCGCGGATCATGGCGTTGCGCTCCTTGCGCGTGATATCGCTTTTAACCCTCTTTCGGTTGCGTTTGCGTTCGTGCCCCGGAAAAAACCCGCGACTCATGGAAGGAATTTCTTCCCCCGTCATGGGTGCGATCGTTCTGCCGTCGTCCACCCATTTTTCCTTTTTCTTTTTCACCGTTATTCCTGCGGATACAAATGGCACGCCACGCAATGTCCGTTCCCGTAATCTTTATAAACAGGCTCCACCGCTTTGCAAACGGGCATGCACTGACTGCAACGGGTATGGAATTTGCAGCCCGAAGGCGGATTGGCGGGCGAAGGAATATCGCCCTGCAAAATGACGCGGTTCATCTTGTAATCGGGATCGGGCACGGGCACCGCCGAGAACAGCGCCTGCGTGTAAGGGTGCATGGGGTGATCGAACAGATCTTCCTTTTTGCCGTACTCCACCATATTGCCCAAATACATGACGCCAACTTCATCGGAAATATGTTCGACGACGGACAAATCGTGCGAAATGAAGATATAGGCAAGGTTATCCCGTTCCTGCAAATCCTTGAACAGGTTGATGACCTGCGCTTGAATGGAAACGTCGAGCGCGGAAACGGGTTCGTCGCAAATGACAAGCTTCGGTTTGAGCGCCAACGCCTTGGCAATGCAGATACGCTGCCGCTGTCCGCCCGAAAATTCATGCGGATACCGCTCGAAATAATGCGTTTGCAAACCGCATTTTTTCATGACGTCGAGAATATAAGCCTTATATTCCGAGGGCGGCACGATTTTGTGCACGCGCACCGCCTCGCCGATCAGCTCGCCCACCGTAAGACGGGGAGAAAGCGACGCATACGGATCTTGGAAAATCATCTGAAAATTCGGGCGCACTTTGCGCAGACTTTCGCCTTTCAGATGCGCGATGTCCTGCCCTTCAAACAAAATTTCGCCGTCGGTTACGTCGTAAAGGCGCAGAACGGTGCGCCCCATCGTCGTTTTTCCGCAACCCGACTCGCCTACGATGCCCACCGTTTTGCCGTAATCGACTTGAAACGAAACGCCGTCGACGGCTTTCAGATAAACGCTGTTTTCCTTCTTTAAGGCTTTTTTGATCGGGAAGTACTTTTTCAGATTTTTCACCTGCAAAAGCGGCGGACGAACGACCGTCTTGTTTTCGGTCGGCGTTTTCTCTACCGCGGGAACGCCCGTTTCCTGCACGTCTTGTTTCATACTTCCTCCTTTGCGCCGTAAAGGTGGCAGGCGACTTTATGCGTGGGAGATACCTGCACGTAATGGGGATAATCGCCCTTGCATTTTTCGCAGCGCATGTTGCAGCGGTCGATAAAGTAACAGGTCGAAGGCATGTTGATGGGGTTGGGCACGTTTCCGGGAATGGAATACAGCCTGTCCACCTTGCGCCGCACGACGGGTTTGCTCTTCTGCAAGCCGATCGTATAAGGGTGAAGCGGATTTTTGAAAATCTCCTGCACCGTACCCATTTCGACGATCCGCCCCGCGTACATGACGACGACGTAATCGACCATCTCCGCGATCACGCCCAAGTCGTGCGTGATCAGCATGATCGAGCCGTTGATTTTCTGTTTGATATCGCGCAGCAATTCGAGGATCTGCGCTTGAATAGTCACGTCTAACGCCGTGGTCGGCTCGTCCGCGATGATCAGCTTGGGATTGCAGCACAGCGCCATGGCGATCATGACGCGTTGACGCATACCGCCCGAAAGCTGGTGCGGATACGATTTATAAACGTGTTCGGGCATGGCGATGCCGACGAGTTCGAGCATCTCGATACTGCGCGCCTTCGCCGATTCCTTCGTTGCGCCGTTGGCGTGCAAAAGCGAAACCTCGTCGAGCTGATACCCGATCGTAAACACGGGATTGAGCGAGGTCATCGGCTCTTGGAAGATCATGGCGATCTCGCGCCCGCGGATCGAGGTCATGGCGGAAATCGGCATTTTCGCAATGTCGACGACTTCCTCTTTTTCGTCGTATTTTTTCAGCAAACGGGGCTTGCCGCGCTTATCGAGCACGCGCTCCATAACGGGATTGCCCGCTTCGTCTACGACGGTGCGTCCCTCTGCGTCTTTTTTCTCCGCCATCAAATATTCCGTGCCGACCTGCGTACGCGACGTAGTGCGGAAGCGAATGCTGCCGCTCACGATCTGCCCCATCGGTCCTTGCACGAGCTGCATGAGCGAAAGGCTCGTAACCGATTTGCCGCAGCCGCTTTCGCCGACGACGCCGACGGTAGAACCCTGCGGTATGGCGAACGTAACGCCGTTCACGGCTTTGACGACGCCGTTATCAGTATAAAAATAGGTGTGCAGATCATCAAATTCGACGATATTCTTATCGTCTTTCATCTGCGTGAGATAATCCTCGCGCTTGTACGCGGCGCGCTGTTTTTGCAGCTCGCGGATCGTTCTGCGGTTCTGTTTGGCAATATTGCGCGATTCTTTGCCCGAAATATAATTGCCGTCTTTTGCCCGATCGCGGAAGAGCTTGCCCTTTACGAGCACGACTTTATCCGCAACCCACGTTTTCAGCGAAAATTTCGGTTTTTGGGGTTCCGCCGCAGGCTGCGCCCCGGGCGCAGATTCTTCCGTTACTTGTTTCTTTTCTTCTTCGCTCACGGCTTACCTCCTCGATTTCGGGTCGAACGCGTCCCGAAGTCCGTCGCCAATGAAGTTGAACGCAAGCACGGCGAGCACGATGCAGATGCCGGGAGCGATCCACAAGTTGGGGTATTTCGTTAAAATCGTGTTGTTTGCCGCGCCGCTTATCATGTTGCCCCAGGTAGCGTACGCTTTGGGAAGCCCGATATTGAGGTATCCGAGCGTCGCTTCGGTCAGAATAATGCTGCCTAAGCCAAGCGTCATGGTGACGATCAGCTGAGGAATGACGTTCGGAATAAGATGCTTGAAAATTTTACGCCACACGGGCAGACCGCTCGCCTCGGCGGAGATCATGAAATCCTGCTCGCGCAGCGAGAGGATTTGTCCGCGTACGAGCCGCGCCGTACCCGCCCAACCGAACAGCGTCAGCATTGCCATGAGGATATACAGCGCAGGCGGTCCTTCGATATTGAGTTCGCGCAGCGCCACGCCCGCAATCATGAGCATGGGCATCGTGGGCACGCATTGGAACACGTCGACGATACGCATGATCAACTGATCGACCCATTTGCCGAAATACCCCGCCAAACCGCCGAGCAGCACGCCGAGCAGCGTTTCCAATATGATGACGACAAACCCCACCGTAAGCGAAATCCTGCCGCCGTACATTAAACGCGAAAACACGTCGAAGCCTAAGTCGTCGGTGCCGAGCCAGTGCGTGGGCGACGACGGCAGATACACCGTCCGCGCCGAGTAGGTCACGACGTATACGGTGACCGTTTCGCCGTCGATTTCCGTCTGAATTTCCTTCGTGTACTCTTCTACGATCGGGTGATCGATATCCTTCTCCTGTTCGCCCCAAACGCAGGGCAGAAAGCGGAACGCCGGTCCTAAAAAGGAAAACAGAAACAGCGCTACGAGAATGATCAAACCCGTTACCGAAAGCTTGGAACGGAAAAAGCGTTTTAACACAATGCGCGCGGGGCTGAGCGTCCGCATGGACGCCGCCTCGATTGCAGACATTTCCTCTTCCTGTACGGGCTGCGCCTGCGCGATCTCCGTTTCCGCGGCAGGTTGCGCCGTGACGGGAAGCTCTTTTTCCTGATCGTTGGTCTTTTTACTCATGCCGCTCTCCTTATTTACTCAGTTTCACGCGCGGATCGACTACCGCGTACAGCAAATCGCTCAACAGCGTGCCCAAAACCGTCATGACGGCAATGAACATGTTATAACCCATGATAAAAGGAACGTCGGCGACTAACAGCGCGTCGTACGCCATTTTACCGATTCCGGGGATACCGAACACCGTTTCCGTGATCATCGCGCCGCAGAACAGCGAAGGGATCGTGCCTGCGAGCAGCGTTACGAGCGGAATCATCGTATTGCGGAACGCATGCTTGTAAATAACGCTGCGCTCGGAAAGCCCCTTTGCGCGCGCCGTGCGGATATAGTCGGCGTTGAGCACTTCGAGCGTGTTCGTACGCGTATACCGCATGAGCGAACCGACCGAAAGGATGACGAGCACGAACATGGGAAGGATCATGTGATGCAGCATATCGAAGAAGACGGGAATGGTCGCGTTACCCGAAACGATACCCGTTGCGGGGAACCACCCGAGCTGGTGCGAGAAAAGCCGAATGAGCAGCGCGCCCAAGAAGAACGTAGGCAGCGAAATACCGATCATGGTAAGCACCGTAACGGTGTAATCGACCACGCCGTATTGGCTCGTGGCGGCTTTGATGCCGAGCGGAATGGCGATGAGGAATTGGAAGATGGTCGCAATGAACGCGATCATAAACGAAATCCCCATGTTCTGCGCGATAACCTGCCCGACGGGCTGCTTGTATTTGAACGACATGCCCAAATCGCCCTTTAACAGGTTGCCGAGCCAAACGAAGTAATTGCCGAGCACCGTGCCCGTTTTATCCCAAAAATTCGCCACGCGGTAGGTGAATACGACGTCGTACGTATATTCCCGCGTTTCGCCGTTCAGCTCGACCGAAGTCGTAAATTTAAGGTCTTTTCCGTTTAATTCCCACGTACCCGTTTCGTGCGGGATCGCCTCTTCGACGATGACGACGAGCTGGTTATCGTCGGAATCCTCTTCGGAACCGTCGCCCGATGCGTCGTTATCCTTGATCTCGATGCCCTTTTGCACCATTTCGCAAATGCGATATCCATCGGGAACGACGTCTATAATCGTCGTGCCGTCCGCGGCGTATACGTTGCGCTTATCGAGGAACACGCGGTATTTGCCCATATCGTACTGTCCGCCGTAGTATTCCACGAGCGCGCGATTCGCTTTCTGCGTGTCGCTTGCTATAAACGCGTTATAGTCCTTCATGGCGCGGTCGTAGGTATCCGCTTTGGTGTTTTTCGTAAATTTCTTATCGCCGAATTCGCCCGTGCCGCCGATCTTGACGCCGAGAAACGCGTCGGGCATGGAAAGACCGTAAATTTCCTTGATACGGTCGACGTCTTCCTGCGTCATCGTGCCCTGCGTCACGGCGGAAGCGTATTGCGTATCGACGTAGTCCGTGGGCATCATGCGCGAAAGCGCATAAATAATAATCGAAACGCCGAACAGAATGAAAACCGCCATTAAAAGACGTTTCGCAATGTATTTTAAGGTGTCCAGCATGAACCTTCTCCTTGCTGCAATTTATGAGGAAAAGACGAGCGACCTCGCCTTTTCCCCGTTCTCTTTTTACTTGTTGTAATTTGCGTCTTTGAACGCCTGCGTGTAATCGACTTCCCAGATACGCGAAAGCGGTCCGTTATAAGGCGTAAGCACTTCCTCTTGGCTCCCTTCCTCGTTATGCTGCATGGTGTTCGCGTCGATCACGTCGCCGCGGAATGCGAACATATCCTTGCGCTGATAGGTGGGAAGCTCCACCGCAAGTTCCATGATCGTATCGAGCGCGGTTGCATAAATGGTTTTGCGCGCGCCCTGATCGTTGGTTTTACGGGCGTTATCGATCATCGTACTAAGATCGTTGATAAGCGTCTGTTCGTATTTGTAGAGCTCGGCGTCGCGTTTGATATAGTCGTAGCCCCAGTTGAGCGTACTCGCCGCGCGCGAATCCTTATGATATACCTGATACAGATCGGGGTCTACGGTCGAAGTCCAAGCGGCAGCCCAGATCTGCAGTTTACCCGTCGTCAAATCGCTGAGCGCCTGCGCGGAAGTTTCCACCTTTACGTGAATGCCGTGGCACTTTTTATTGAGGATCTCCGCCGCATTGAGGAACATGTTATAAGCGGGGTGGTCCTGCGAACCGCCTGCAATGGTAAGCGTGTAATCGAACTTATCCGTGCCGTTGGTATAGATGCCGTTTTCTTCCCAATACGTGCCGCCGTTGGATTCGAGCAGCGAATCGAGCATGCTCTGAATCACCGATCCCGTCGGATCGTAAGAGTAAGGCATTTGGTTAGCCGTATCGGCATCGCTCTTTTTCGACACATACACGGGCGCGCCGTCCGGATATGCCCAGTTCGTTTTCGACATCGGGCGCTCGATCACTTCGGCAAGACCGCCCTGATAATAGTTTTGCGTAATCGATTCGCGGTCCATCGCTTTCATGATCGCGCGGCGCACGGTAATATTAGGGACGAAACGCGAGTTGATGCCCACGTAACCGTAGCCGTTCGTATCAACCTCGACGTGCGAAACGCCGGCATCGTTTAACATTTTGATGTTATCCTGCGTGGCGTTGGGTTCGCCGAAATAGATCGCTTTGGTTTTCAGCGAAGTGATGATCTGATCGGAAGGAACGACCTGATAGCGCAGCAGTTTGATTTTTGCGTTTTCGATCCCCGTACCGACCGAGGTGAAATAATTGTTGCGCTTGAAATAAACGATATTGTTGTTCCAAAAGCCCTTGCTGCCCGTACGCTCGGGATTATCGTCGCCCGCAGCATTCGTCGCGCGGTATACGCCCGCGCCGACGGGAATGCCGCCCTTTTTCGCATCGTTGAGCACTTTGGTGAAGAAGTTGCTATCGCCCATTACCACGCCGAAGTTATTTTTCGCCGCGTCGAAATTCTTGATACAATCATGCTTCACGCCCTTTTCGTCGATATAGTTATCGGCGGAATAGTAATGCAAGGGCGCAACCGTGAAACCGAAGTTATAAATCGCCTTGGGGTCGATGCCTTTGATCTTGATTTGGAGCATGTCGTAATCGTTGGAATACTTTTTCTTGGAGGAATCGCTGCTTGCCTTGAACGCGCCGCCTTTGAGCGCCTTGATCCCCGAAATATTGGGAACTTTGCCGCCGTTCTGCTCGAAATACGCCGTCGTTGCTTCGGCAGTCCAGTTGGTGAGCACGGTCGACGCGGACGCCCAATACATAAGAACTTCTTCCATATACATGCCGTCGGTCACGTGCGCGCCGTTTAACTCTTCCGTCGAAGTGCCGAGCTTGGAGTCGAACACTTTATCGATCGCCCATTGCTTGATCGTTTCTTCGTAATTTTCGCTGCTTTCCGTAACGCCCTTTTCTTCGAGGTATTCGTTCATCTCGGCAATGCAGCTTTGCGCTTCTTCGCACGTTGGATCGTAGGTGAAGTTGCCGTTTTCGTCCTTTTCAGGCGTTTGCGTGCCGGGCTTCTTTTTATAAAGATTTTCCCCGCCGTCTTTTACAAGGAACACCTGCCAAGCGTGCGTAAATTTGCTGTCACGAATATAGCTGTCCATGCTTGCGGAAACGGCGTTCCAGTCGCTTTCAAGCTCTTTGCGGAACACCTCCGAAACGGCGTCGAAGTCCTTTTCGACTTCCTCGATCTGCGCCGCGCTCAAACCGTCGTCATATTCGTCGCGCACGGTGTCGCTCGTATTGGGGCTGACAAAATATACGTAACGGATCAAACGGTCGATGCGCATTCTTGCTTCCTGCTGGCGTTCGCTCTCGAACGCGGCAGCCGAACCTGCGGTCGCGTTGGGATTCTGCGTGCGGTATTCGTTCAGACCGACGATATTCGTGGAATAAATGGTGGAAGAACCCGTGTAAGCGGGATCGAGATAAACGTAAAGATTAAAAAGAACGTCTTTGATCGTAAGCGGTTCGCCGTCGGAGAAACGCACGTTGTTTTTAATGATAAACTGATACGTGGTGATCTCTTCGCCGTTTTCCTTCTGCGTGTTGACGGAATAATCCTCGGCGACGGAAGGCTCGTCCTGTCCGCAGACGATATTTCCCTTTTTATCGGTGGAAAGCATGCCGATCTGCGTCATGGAGAGCATGTTGCTGTCGACCATGGAAGTCGAGAAAAACGGGTTGAAAACGCCGTCGGGATCGGCTGTGCTCAAAACGAGCGCATGGCGGGCGTTCGCGCTCAACGGATCGAGGTCGTCCTCGTTTCCGCCGACGTCGGGTTTCTTTCCGCCGCACCCCGCCGAGATCAGCAGCGATACCGAAAGGCAAGCCGCCGCGGCAAGCGCAAAAATACATTTCTTTTTATTCTTCATGGAACTTCTCCTTATTCTTTTTTATTCCGGCAGTGTTACGGAAAATCCCGTAACGTCGACCCCCGCAAACAGCGAAGGATCGAAACTTCCTTCGTTTGTGCAAACATGATAGATCGCGGGATCGGCAAAATTTTCCGTGTTTTTCGTTACCGTAAGCGTACCCGATACTCTAATGTTTTGGAGTTGCGTTTGTTCGTTTACGAGCGTCGCAAGCGGCGCGATCGCATATTCGCGCGTTTGCTCGTTAATGATCCTCGCGCGGAGCGAAACGTTTTCAAATACAATATCGTGTATCTTTGCGCCGTTCAGCGAACCGAAAAGCGCAAGCGTTCTGCTTGAATTTTTGGAAAAATCGAACGAACAGCCGATATTCCTTACCGTATGCCCGTTGCCGTTGATTTCCAGCCCGAACGCGCGGTTTGGCTTCCATGCGACGTCGGTAAAATCGAGATCGGCGCTCAGATAAATCGGTTTCTTTTCCGTCGCGTCGAGCGCGCCGTTAAACTCTTCCGCCGTGCGCACGACCGTCCAGTCGCCCTCGATAAACTTCGCGTAAATCGTCTTGTTTTCTTCCTCGAAGGCATACGGCCAAACGAAGGGCACCGTGCACGATTCGTCCTCGTAATATTCAAAAAAAGTATGTCCGCTTTTGGTCGGCTGCAACACGTCGGGACGGGGCGCAGGCTGCCCCATAAAGTTCTCGCTTTTCAGCTCGACGTCCGTATCGCCGCCCTTGATGATCAAACGGCTGTTCGGTTTCAGCTCGGCGTAAAGCGTCATGTCTTTTTCCACCCGCTGCGTCTTAAAATCCCACGCCGCACTCAATAACACGCGATCGTCCTCGCCTTTTTTCAGCGTACCGTCGGCATTCGTTTGGGGCAGACACCACCTTGCCACGTAATAACCCTGTATGGTCGCGCCGGCAAAGCCCGAATCGCCCGGTTTGATCGGGATAAGGGAGTTCTCCTTCACGCCGAGATAGCGGTTTTCCACGCCGCTTTGCAGCGTGCCGACGTTATAATCGAACGTAACGAGGTAGTCGTATTGCTTGCCCCGATTGCCGCCCGTACAGCCCGCAACGGCGATAGAAAGCGTCAGCGCGCAAAGAAACGCCAATACAATTTGGATCAGTTTTTTCTTCAATTTCGTACTCCTTGCATAATCCGCTCTTTCTATTATAAGTTTTTACAAAGCGTTTGTCAATGTTTTTGCGGCAACGCGCGCATTAACGGTCTTTTCTGCGTTTCACCGCTGCCGTAACGCATACCGCGGCGCCGAGCAAGGCGGCGGCGATCGCCGCATAAACACCCGTCTGCTCCGAACGGCAGCCCTTTTTCTCCTCTTCGGGCGGTTCCTCGTCGGGGGGCGTTTCAACGGGGCGCTCCATAACCTGAATGCCGCGTTCAACGGTAAAACTGCCGTAAGTGATGACGATCGTATTATCCGCAAGTTCCAAAGGCGAATGGAATCCCGTGATGGTATATTGATCGCGTTCGAGCGGGACGACCGAATTATCGGAATAAACCGCCTCGACCGTAATGCCCTTTTCGTCGAACTCCTCGCCTACGTAATACACGTATTTATCGGGAGAAGTCGCCGTCACCGTTACGATGGTGATCGTATCGCCGAGTTTGCCGCGTTCTTCGCGCAAGAACGCTTCCACCGCGAGCAGCTTTTTATAAACGTCTTGCAGCAGACCGCGCTGGTCGGCAAGCGTGATCGCGTTGTACGCCTTACGCACGGGCTGAACGTTCTTTTCGCTGTATTCGCGGAGGAACGTAAGCTTATCGGTTGCAGCCGCCAATTCGGAAGCGAGCGTTTCCACCGTTTTCAGCTTTCCGACCATATCTTGGAACGCGCGCGACGCGTCGTCCATCGCCAAATCGGTCATCACGGCGTTCTTGAAATAAAGCTTCCAGATAAAGTTGTCGTAACCTCTTCCGTTCGCGGGGCGGTAAATGGTGAGCCAATCGAAATTCGGCGATACGGCAAACAGCACGTACTTCACGAAGTTGGAATAGAAAATGCCTTGATCGTACACCGAAACGCCGTCGACGGGATAAAGATGCCCCAACCCGACGTATTGCGCCACCTGCGTATCGACGAGCGATTCGAGAATGGGCGCTTCCACGCCTTCAAACACGTATTCGGAAACCATGCTCGTCTTTGCGTCGGTCGCCATAAAGAACGCCGCCGAGCCGATCTCTTTGAGCGTGTAAGGGAAGGTCACTTTGGAAAGATAATCTCTCGTTTTCGTGCGGTTTACGTTATAGAACGCCGCTTCGTCGATCCGGACGGTGTTGTCCTTCACGCGGTATTCGGTCGCCGATTTGTTCGCGGGATACTGTTTGAGAATATACTGTCCGCGCGGGGTACGGGCGTAAAGCACGCCGTCCTCGGCAAAGTATACGGGATTGCCCGCCGCGACCGTGATGCTTTCGAGCGTGGGGATCGAGGTGAACGCGCCCGCGCCGAGCGAAGGCACCATCATGCCTTTGCGGTGGTCGGGATCGCCGAAATCGTTTTCGCGGATCCACTCCTCTTCAAACGTAAGCGTGTTGAGCGTTGCGGGGATTTCCACCGTTTTTATCATCGTGTTGTAGAACGCATACGAATAAATGCGCTCCGCCGCGGGAATGGAAAGCGTTGCGATCGGCGCGTTTGCGAAGGCAAAATTGCCGATGATCTTCGCGTTCGTCAAGACCGCTTGCGTTAAACCCGTGTTGGCAAACGCATACGATTCCACCGTTTCAACCGAAGAAAGATCGAGCGAACGGATATTCGTAGCGTTATAGAACGCAAATCCGCCGATTTTCTTGACGCCCGACAAGTTAAATCCGTCCGTTTTCAGCGCGGTGCAGCCGTAGAAGGCGTATATGCCGATCGTTTCGAGCGAGGAAGGCACAACTACGTCCGTAATGATTTTGTTTTCTTCAAAGCTGCCCAACGAGCCTGCGTGTACGAACGCAAAATCGCCGATTACTTTCGTTCCTTCGCCGAACGTCACCTTTCTGAGCGAGTTATCGGCAAACACGTAATTTCCCATCTCCGTCACCGCGCCGAACACGACTTCGGTGAATCCGCTGCCCACGCCCGAGAAGGCGTACGCGCCGATCTTGCGGATCGCGGGGAACGTGATTACACCGATGCCGTCGCCGACCGTCTGCAAGTTGGTATTCGCAAAGGCATAATCGCCGATTTCTTCGATCTCGTTGCCGACGATATGCTGCACGGGTGCATTTTCAAACGCATGCGCGCCGATTTTCAGCACGCTCGGCAGAACAAACCGCTGACGGAGCATCGCGCAATCGGCAAAGGCGTATGCGCCGATCTCCTTGATCGCACTGTCGCCCGATCCGTCTACCGTGATGACGGCGGGAGCGCTCGAAGTGGCGCGCAAGCCGCGGCAGCCGCGAAACGCGCCTTCGGGAATGATTTCGATTTTAGAAATATCGATCGATGTCAACGAGCTTTCCGCAAACGCATACGCGCCGATCGCGGTGACTTTGTTGAGGTCGAGATTTTTGATCTTCGCACCGCTGAACGCGCCCGCGGCGATTTCCGTCACGTCGTCTCCGAGCACGTACGTGTCGTTTTCAAACGTCTTGCCTGCGGGAACGATAAGCAGTTTGGAATAATCGGAATTGTACAAAATGCCGTCGCGCACCTTGTGCGAAGCGTTCTCCGCCGTCTGCGTAAACGCCGCAAAATTCGCGCTGCCCGCAAAAGGAGCCGCGCCGTTCGTCGAGACGTTGGTATCCGCACTCAACCGCATTTCGGTAAGACGGCTGCAAGAGCCGAACGCCTTTGCGCCGATGCCGTACGTACCGTTCGGCAGGGTAAACGACGTAAACGCGGTATTGTAGAACGCATACTCCCCGATTCCCGAAAGCGTGCCCTCGGGAAAGGAGATATTTGCAAGCGACGTGCAGCCGTAGAACATATAGGGCGCGACTTCGTTTGCCTTATATTCAAAGGAAGCGAGCGACGTGCAGCCGCGGAACATTGCCTTGGAAACGTCGGTAAGCGTGCTCGTCGTCACGTTTTTCAGCGCGGTGCAGCCCTCGAACAGCGAATCGCCCGCAATGCGCATACCGCTGATATCGATCGATTCGAGCGACGTACAGCCCGCAAACGCCCGATCGAACGTCGTCGTGATGCGAAGCGGATTGAGAATGGTTTTAAGCGACGTGCACCCTTCAAACGCACTCCTGCCCACCGTTAAGACGCCCGGCATCTCCTCTTTCGTGAATTTATCCTCGGCATAGAGCAAATTGATCTTTTTGAGCGACGTACAGCCCGCAAAGGCGTTCTTTTTGATGATCGTACATTTTGCGGGGATCACGATTTCGCGCAGGTTGACGCAGCCCTTAAAGCAATCTTCGGGAATTTCCGTAATGGAAACGGGCAGCGTGAGCTTGCGGATCGTCGTGTTATATTGGAACGCCTCTTCGTAGATGCTGAGAATGTTAAGGTTATCGGGAATGACGTACTCCTCGCCGCCGTAATAGTGCATGAGGATATTGTTCTGAACGTCAAGCTCCTTTTCCACCGTGACGCGGATGGTTTTGGAAGTCGGCGTGCCCTTTACCGCCACGCGTACGTAAGCCGTACCCGTGCGCAGCGTTTTCACCTTGCCGTTTTGATCGACGGTAAGCACCTTCTCGTTGGTCGAGCTCCATTCGTATTCGGGCTGATAGAGCGATTGCGTATACCACGGGAGCACATGCGGAACGAGCTGCGTTTCCGTGTTCGGATTGAGCGAAAGCGAAAGGCTTGCCCCGTCGAGCGCAACCACGCTCGAATCGGACGAAATGACGGGATCGAACATGACGTCCTCGATAATGGGCTTCGAGAGATTGCCGCGCCCGATCGTGACTTTGATCCGCGCTTTTACCTTTCCGTTGCCGTCGCGCAAATCGACTTCATACGTTCCGCTTTCCGCCAAGGCATAAATTTCGCCTTCCTTGCAAGCCAACGCGCTGCCGTCGTAATTTGCCATATCGAGCGCGACCGCGTCCGACGTGACGGGATTGGCGGTAATGTCGAGCTTGTAACGCTCGTACTGCGAGAGCGAGAGATTATAGATCGTGAATCCTTCGTTGCTCTTGTCGCCTTCTTTCAGCTTGTCGTCGGTCTTGATCGAAATCGATTCGGGATACGAGGTCGCGTTGAGATAATTTACCTGATAAACCGTTTCGTTGAGTGCATAGTCCTGCACGCTGATAAACAGGCGCTTTTCTTCCATTACCTTGATAAACGTATCGTAGTAATCGGTAATTTCCAAGCTGACCGTCGTCGTGCTGCCTTTGGAAGAATAAATCGGAATGGGATTATCGGTCAAAAGCGTCATCACGTTTCTGCCGTCCGCGCCCGTGCTGAGATAGCAGGGCAGCATCGACATGGCGTAATGATTGTCGTACACGTCGGTATCGAGATAAATGCGGTATTTGCTTTCGTCGTTTTCCTTATATTCTTCGTAACGGATACGATAATCGGTCACGACGGGCGATTCGATATCAACCGTGAAATCGAAGGAGAAACTGTCGTTATTGAGCGCAACGCCGTCGCCGTAGTCGAGCGAACCGCGCAGCGTTACGGTGTAAGTTTTGTTGTTCGCCATGCCCCATTCGCGGGGATTGATATTGAACGACAGCGCCGAACCGATGTTGGAACCGCCTGCCGCATACGATTTACGCACGTTCTTTTCGACTTTATCGTAAACGATTTCGCCCGTGGCGCTGTCTTCGATCGTCACGTTCAGCGTTTTCGCGCCGCGCAAAAGTCCGGCGTAGATCATATAAAATTCGTAAACCGTTCTTCTGCCGTCTTGGTCGTAGCAAGATACGGCGGCGCGCTCGTCGGACGCCACGATTTCTTTATCGGTCGGACCGAAATCGTAAAGATACGCGCCCAAACCGACGATAAATTCTCCGTCGTTATACAGTCCGAGCGGACGGGTCGAGGAAGCGGACGCCTTTTTCTTGTCCTCTTCTTCCACCGTTCTATCCGCCTCGCTCTCCGCGACTTCGTAAACAGACCAGTCGAAGAGCGGCGCTTTGTTCCAATCGCCGTAGAATCCGAGATAAGGAAGCCCTAACTCTACGCCGTCGGTTTCGCCGTCGATCAAGCGAACGTACCCCTCGATAAACATACCGTTTTCAAACGTTTTATCGAGATATTCGCGCGCGCCGTTATCGAGCGTGATTTTCACGTTTACGTGCACTTGACCGCCTGCGGGAACGCGGATCGATGCGCCCGAAGCAAGCGCGCTGCCGCCCGCCGTGATTTCGATCGTGCAGTTGTCGAGCATATACGCTTTTTCCGCCACCGTTTTCAAGTCGGTGGAAAGCGCTTCGGTCATCACGTATACGTCGGGACGGTAAGTCTTTTCGTGATCGGACGTATTATGGATATCGAAGGGAATCTCATAAACGCCCGTTTTCTTTTTGTCGTCGCCGAGTTCGATCTTGGGTTTATCCTGCTCGTTGCCGTTTTCGTCGTCCGTCGTGAGATACGACTGCGTTTTGATCGCTTCGTTGATGCCCGCAAGCCCCGCGCCCTGTTTACGGGGCGAATAAGGGTTGTTTTCCTCGTTACGCGCCATCGTCGCCGTGCTCATGAGCAACTGATACACGCGGTTGTTGAGCGCTTTTCCCGTCAATTCGGGATTGTGTTCTTGCACGTACTGACGCAGAATGGCGATCGCGCCCGACATGTTGGGCGCAGCCATGCTCGTGCCCGAAAGCGTTTCGTATCCGCCGGGAACGGCGCTTGTGATCTCGCCGCCGTGCGCCGTGATCTCGGGTTTGAGATTCAGGCTCGGCGTCGGACCCCAGCTCGAGAAATCCGACATAAACGGTCCCGCGGCATACCCGTAATGGAAGGTAACGGTACCGATGTTGTTCTTCGCCCCGTTCACGAGGATTTTCCCCGCGTCCATGCTCACCGAGCAGGAGGGAATGGGGTCGTTCACTTCGCCGAGCGACATGCGGATCGTACCCGAAACGTTATTGTAAATGATACAGCCGATCGCGCCGTTCGCCATGGCGTTTTGCACTTTTTCGGCAAAGTTGATATCGCCGCGCTTGACAAGGGCGATCGTTCTTCCCCCCTTCAGCGCGTTCTTGACCGAGCTTGTATAGTTGGAAGTACGCCCCACGCCGCCGACGACGACGTATTTCAGCGTCAATTCCTGCGTTTTATCGGGAACGGTTTTGCCCTGCGCGTCCGTCGTCGTAACGCCGGCGGAAAGATAAAGCTTGTCGAGGAAATCGTACTTTTTGCCGTTCGCGTCGTTCGCTTCGGTGAGGAACACCGCGTCCTGCTCGTCCTCGGAAACGCCCTCTTTTTTATTTGCAATGAAATAGTTGGCGGGAACGCCGTTGATCGAAGCGACCGAAAGCGAATAAGGATAGGTCGAAGGCGAACCGATCGTGCCGCTGTCGGGATTGGACGTAAGGTTGGTGCCGTGCGCGCCGCCGAAGCCCGAGCTGTAATCGTTGCTCGCCGCAACGACCAAACTGATGCCCGCTTCCTCGACGGACTTATAAACGTCGGCGACGAGATAACCACCCGACTCCACGCCCGTTTCGTCCGCAAAGCCCGCGGACGTGCCGAGGCTCATGTTGATGACGTCGACGCCGAGCTTCACGCAGTCGGTGATCGCCGCGAGAATATCGACGCTGTTCGCGCCGCCGATGGCTTTTGCTTCGAGATCGTCGGTAAACACCTTGCAAATCACGAGCTGCGCGTCGGGCGAAACGCCCACAAACGTATCCCCCTGTTCGTTTACCTGCGTGTCGTCGTCCTTGCCCGCAATAATGCCCGCCACGTGCGTGCCGTGCGTCGAGTAGGAAGGATATACGTCCGTATCGTCGTCCGCATAATCGTAAGCATAGGGAATTTTATCGTTGTAATATACGTCGGAAAGCGTAAGCGAGGACGTACGCTTGTACGATTCGAGGGTGGGAAGCTTTTCGCTCACGCCGTTCTCATCCAACCCGAGCGTGCCCGTCGGCATCGTGCGGAACGCGGCGTGCGTGTAATCCAAACCGGTATCGAGCACGGCGACGACCATCCCGTCGCCCTTGCAGGGCGCGTCCGCCGTGTTGTAAATGCCCGTCGAATACACGTTCGCATTGTTGGAAACGGCGACGGTGGGAACGGCGTACGATTCGGAAACGTAAACGCCTGCAACGCCTTCGACCTTTTCGACCGCGGCGACGTCTTTTAATTTGAGTTTGAGCGCAAGACCGCTCATAAGCTCGGTGTAAGCGTATTTCTTTTCGTAAGAAATGCCCTTTCTGTCGAGCGCGGAAAGCACTTTGCGATGCGCGTACGTGATTTCGCTTTGGCGCGTTCTGCCCTCCTGCGAGGCAAGATAGGAAGCAAACTCCGGATAACCGTCGGTTTTGTTATACGATTCCAACAGGCTTTCGCCGCCTAAATCGACGATGAACCAATATTCCCGATCGCGGTCGACGGGATTGGCGGATACGACGTCCTTATTGAGATACTCCTGTTTGAGCGCGTTCGTATCGTATTTTCCCGTTACGTCCGTCAAGCCCGAAGGCGCAGCGGTCGACGCCGATCCGTTCGAGGCGGTTTCTTCTTTGCCCGTCGCGGTAAACGCGATGCCCGCAATCATACAAGCCGCCATGGCGACCGAACAGCTCCGCAATATATTGTTCCGAATAAACTTCTTCATCCTCGCTCCCTAAGTACAGATTATGTGTAATTTACGAAAAATCATGAACGCACACAATATTATTATAACATAAAAGATTGCCTTAATCAACTTTTTCGACAAGGCAATCAAAATTTTTACAATCAGCTTTGATTATAGATAGTATAAGCAGAACTTTTACTTTCACACACTTTTCACGCGATATCCATATTTTACCGCCTAATCTTCAAATTCGCGGTACTTTAACGCATACACTTCCTTCGCCGTCCATTTGACGCCTTTGAGCGCTCTGCCGCGCGTGCTCGTGGCGTCGATGGGGATATCTTCGGTTGAAATCTCCGTAAACGCGCCGTCGTCTTTGAGCACGGCAAGCGCATACGGCACGGTGACGTAATCGGCAAACAACACTTCTTCGCCTTTGAGCGAGGCGATCTGCACGCCCTTGCGGTAACGCGGCAGCGGCGCGACGGTACCCAGAATGACGCGCTTGTATCTGCCGCCCGAGAACGCCGCCACCACTTCGCCCTCTTCGCAATCGACCTGCGACGCCCACACGACCCCGTCGCCGTCGTTGAGGTTGATGCCCTTTACGCCGCCCGCAACTCTGCCCTGCTGCGGGATATCGTCTTTTTTGGCGTTCAGGCACATGCCTTTTTTCGTAACGAAGAAAACCGTCGCGTCCGGATCGCGCGCGTCGGTCTGCACGGCAAGCACCTTGTCGCCGTCGTTCAGGCGGATCGCCTGAAAACAGTTTTTCGGCACGATATATTCCGTCCAAGCCGTCTTTTTCAGCATGCCGCGTTCGGTGATAAAGAGCACGTCGCCTTCCGTAATGCCGTCGCGGAAGACGGCGACGGGGCGCTCGCCCTTCTCCGCGTCCTCGAACAGCTCGCTGAGCGTAGACCCCTGCTCATTGAATTTACAGCCGAATTTATCGGCGTAGACGCGGTAGGCGTTGCCCTTGTCCGAAAAGACGAGCAGCTGTTCGTCGGAGAGCATTCTGCCCGTCCAAACGCACACCGCCGATTTTTTGGTCTTTTCGCCCACCGCCTTGTTCGACATATTGAAGTTCTTTTCGGGCATGCATTTCAATCTGCCTTCGGCGCTGATCGCAACGATGCTCGCAAACCCCGGCGCGCGCACGTCGTCGCGCTGCGGTCCTGCCTCCTCGAGCGTGTACACCAATTCGCTGCGGCGCGGACGGTGATACTTCTTCTTGATTTCGAGCAATTCCTCTTTGACGACCTCGTCCTGCTTGCGCACGCTGTTGACGATCGCCGTCAGTTCCTCGATCCGAATTTTGAGCGCCTTTAACTCCTCTTCGAGCTTGAACACTTCGAGCCGCGTGAGCCGCGCAAGGCGCAAATCGAGAATGGCTTGCGCCTGACGGTCGGAAAGCTCAAAGCGTTTCTTGAGTTTTTCGCGCGCGTCCGCCGTCGATTCCGCCGTCTTGATGATCTTGACGACTTCATCGATATTGCGCACGGCGATTATCAGCCCTTCCAAAATATGGCAGCGTTCTTTTGCCTGCGCAAGCTCGAACCGCGTGCGGTGCAGCACGATGTCGCGCTGATACGCGGCGTAATAACGAACGATGCTCAAAAGACCCAGCGTCTGCGGTTTTCCGCCCGCGATCGCCACCATGTTGAGCGCGAACGACGTTTCGAGGTCGGTATATTTATACAGCAGCTTCATGACCTTGTTGACGTCGCAGTTGTTGTTGATCTCGATCACGGCGCGCATACCCGCGCGGTCGGATTCGTCGGTAATGCGCAAAACGCCTTCAAAATCGTCTTTTTTCTCTTCGCGCAGCTCGGCGATCTTGCGCAGCAGGTTGGATTTATTCACCTGATACGGCAGTTCGTAAATGACGATATTGCGCTTTTCGCCCTCGCCCTCTTCCACGCGGATCTTGGCGCGGATGATCACCTTGCCCTTTCCCGTGGCGTACGCCTGTTTGATCTCGTTTGCGATTACGTAGCCGCCCGTCGGAAAATCGGGCGCGGGGATATATTTCATCAGCTCGTCGAGCTTAATGGTCGGACGGTCGATAAACGCGATTACGCCGTCGATCACTTCCGAAAGATTGTGCGGCGGAATATTGGTAGCTAACCCGACGGCGATACCCGACGCGCCGTTTACGAGCAGGTTGGGAAACCGCCCCGGCAGCATGTCGGGTTCTTTTAAGGAATCGTCGAAGTTCAGCGAAAACGGAACGGTGTTTTTTTCTAAATCGCGCAGCAGTTCGAGCGCAAGCGGTTCGAGCCGCGCCTCGGTGTAACGCATAGCGGCGGCGGGGTCGCCGTCGACCGAGCCGAAGTTCCCGTGCCCGTTGACGAGCGTTCTGCCCATGTTGAAGTCCTGCGCCATGCGCACCATGGCGTCGTACACCGAGCTGTCGCCGTGCGGATGGTATTTCCCCATGCAGTCGCCCACGATACGCGCCGACTTTTTATGCGGCTTATCGGGCAGCAGCCCCATTTCGTACATCGTGTAGAGAATACGCCGCTGCACGGGTTTCAGCCCGTCCTCGACGCGCGGCAGCGCGCGGTCCATAATGACGAATTCCGCGTACGGAAGCATCGCCGCCGGCATGACCTCTTCGAGCGGCGTTACGAATAAAGTTCCCTGCGGCTCTTCCTTTGCAACCTCATTCTTCTTCATCGCCGTTCTCCTTCTTCAGTTTTACGCGCCCCATAAAAGCGTCCTGTTTGTTGAAATTTGCGTTCAGATTCAAAAATTCTTTGCGCCCGTCCACCTTGTCGCCCATTAACATGGAAATCATGTTGTCCGCCGCCACGGCGTCCTCGATCGTCACCTGCGTGAGATTGCGGCGCACGGGATCGAGCGTGGTTTCCCAAAGCTGCTCCGCGCTCATTTCTCCCAACCCCTTATAGCGTTGGATCAAATACCCTCTGCCCACTTTTTCTATTTTCTGCTGTAATTCTTCGTCGTCGTACGCATATTCCACGATCGAGTTGTTAGGACGGTATACTTTGTAGAGCGGCGGCATGCCGATATACAAGATCGGAAGAGCGTCGTGTAGGGAAAGAGTGTTAA
>CAJUGP010000017.1:33193-42367 GCA_910586365.1 uncultured Christensenella sp.
GATATACACGTGCCCCGCGTTGACGAGCGGACGCATGTAACGGAAGAAAAACGTTAAAAGAATGCAGCGGATATGGAATCCGTCTTGGTCGGCATCGGATAAGATTATCACCTTGTGATAATTGAGCTTATCGAGGTTGAAATCGTTGCCGATCCCCGCGCCGAGCGCCGAGATCATCGTGCGGATCTCCTCGTTGGCGAGCACCTGATCGAGCCGTTTTTTCTCGACGTTGAGCGGTTTTCCGCGCAGGGGAAGAATGGATTGAAACTGCCGCATGCGCGCCTGCTTCGCCGTGCCGCCCGCCGAATCGCCCTCGACGATAAACAGCTCGTTAAGCTCGGCTTTCTTGCCCGAACAGGCGGCGAGCTTGCCCACGAGCGTTAAATTGTCGATGCTGTTTTTCGCGCGCGCCGTTTCCTTCGCCTGACGGGCGGCGATACGCACCCGCGCCGCGTCGTGCGCTTTTTTGATGATCTCTTCAAACGACTTTTTGTTCTTCGCCTCGACGGCAAGCGACTTTAACCCTTCCACCGTGCAGCCCTCCACGGGGGCGCGCGCTTCGGGATTGCCGAGCTTGGTTTTAGTCTGCCCCTCGAACTGCACGTTCTTCATCTTCACGGAGAGAACGGCGGTCAAGCCCTCGCGGAAGTCGTCGCCGAGAAAATTCGCCTCTTTGTCTTTGAGCAGCTTGTTTTCGCGCGCGTAGTCGTTGAGTACGCGCGTCAAGCCCGCGCGGAAGCCCATTTCGTGAAATCCGCCCTCGGGCGTGGGAATGTTATTGACGAACGAAAATAAATTTTCGCTGTATTCTTTGGTATGCTGCACGGCGAATTCGACCAAGATGCCGTCGCGCTCGCCCGCAAAATAAAGGGGTTTGGGATAAAGAGCCGTCTTATCGGCGTTGAGATAACTTGCAAAATCGGCGATGCCGCCCTCGTAACAGTAGGTAACGGAATAAGGCTCGGTCGCGCCCATTAAATCGAGCTGCATGGCGGAATCGGTATCGCCGCTCCCCGCCTCGAATTCGTTTTTCGTAATGCGCTCGTCGGTGAGCTTGATCGTCAGCCCTTTGTTCAGAAACGCCAATTCCTTTAAGCGGTGCGAAACTTTGGAAAGCTGTATTTCGGTCGTGGAAAACACGTTTTTATCGGGCAGGAACCAAACCCGCGTGCCGTGCTTTTCCGTCTTCTTTCCCGTATCCTTAAGGGGTGCGACGGGAATGCCCGACTCGAATTTCTTTTTCTGTTCGTTATAAAAGGAGCGGAACTCCATGAAATAGGTTTTGCCGCCCTTGTAAACTTCCACTTTCAGCCATTCGGAAAGCGCGTTCGTGACCGACGCGCCCACGCCGTGCAGACCGCCCGAAAAGGAATAATTATGCTCGTCGAACTTGCCGCCCGCGTGCAGCTGCGTAAACACGACCTGCACCGCCGAAACCTTCATTTTCGGGTGAATGTCGGTAGGAATGCCGCGCCCGTTATCCTCGACCGAAACGCTGCCGTCCTTATGAATGCACACGTCGATCGTGTCCGCAAAGCCGTTGGAAGCCTCGTCGATCGCGTTATCGACGATTTCCCAGAGAATATGGTGAAGCCCGCTCTGCCCCGTCGAACCGATATACATACCGGGGCGCAGACGCACCGCGTCAAGCCCTTCGAGAACGGTTATATCGTTCGCATCGTAATGATTCGCCATAAACACCTCTTCGCTCCGTAAAATTCAAAACAAAAAATATCCGTATGGAATTATACCACATTTAGTGTTTTCAAGCAAGTATTTTTACGATATTTGGTGGTTTCGGTGAAAAAAGCAAGAAAAAAGCACGGATATTCTCCGTGCTTTCGGCAATTATTTCAAATTTTTATTTGCATCGATAAGCAACAATCGTAACGGTTCCTTTCCCTTTATACCGTTTGATCTCGTATCTGTCTGAATAAGCCTCGATAATCTTCGGCAGCTTGAAATAACCATAGTTTTTAGCATCAAAATCGGGAATAACACGCTTTATGTATGCCCCAGCGGCGCTTACATTTGTAAAACCATTGTCCTCTTGATATGTATCATGCGCAATATCAAGCAAATCCAATATGACATTTATCCCACTTCCTTCGCTGTCTTCAGAGTCCTCGGCGTCGACATTGACGTCCGTTCCAGACTCTTGAAGCGACTCAACCGCGACGGTCTTCTCTATCTTTCCCGCAGGACTGACGTCCGTATGCTCAAGCAAATCCGTTTCATCCGACTTTCCGATATTTTCGAGAAAAACGAAATCGTCGCAGGCACGTCTAAACGCCTGCGGTGTTTGCTTGTTCCCAATTCCCATAACATACAGATTCGCTTCCTGCATATAAATTGCCAAGGGTGTATAATCGCTGTCGCTCGATACAATCACAAACGCATCAAAACCTTCATTTTTGCTAATGATATCCATGGCGTCAATCACAAGTGCAATATCTGTTGCGTTTTTGTGCTCAGTATAATCGATTTGATAAATGGGCTTTACGGCATGCTCCCGTAAAGCGTCTTCCCAGTTTTTCGTATTATCTTTTTTCCAATTTCCATACGCTCTCTTTATTACAATATGACCGTGTTTAGCCACTTCTTGAATAATGTTGCCCAACATCTTGTAAGAGGTATTATCCGCATCAATCAGTAATGCAATCTTCTTAAAATCGTCCATACCTTCCCCCTTATATCAAAATCAACTTATTCCCATTCAATCGTTCCGCAGGGCTTCGGCGTGAGATCGTAAAGCACGCGGTTCACGCCCTCCACTTCGCCCGTAATGCGGTCCGTAATGTGCTGCAACAGGGCGAACGGCACGTTCTCCACCGTCGCGGACATGGCGTCCGTCGTGTTCACGGCGCGAATGATCACGGGGAACGCATACGTGCGCTTTCCGTCTTTCACTCCAACCGAGCGAAAATCGGGCACGGCGGTAAAATACTGCCACACCTTGCCTTCCAATCCGTTTTTCGCAAACTCTTCGCGCAGGATCGCGTCGGATTCGCGCACCGCTTCCAATCTCTCGCGCGTGATCGCGCCGAGACATCTTACACCCAAGCCCGGACCGGGAAAGGGCTGGCGGTATACCATGCCGTCGGGCAGACCCAACGCCTTGCCCACCACACGCACCTCGTCTTTATAAAGGAACTTTAAGGGTTCGACCAGCTCGAATTTCAAATCCTCGGGCAGACCGCCCACGTTATGGTGCGCTTTTACGCCGTCGCTTTCCAAAATGTCGGGGTAAATCGTACCCTGCGCCAAAAATTCGATGCCCTCTTGCTTGCGCGCCTCTTCTTCAAACACGCGAATGAATTCCGCGCCGATGATTTTGCGCTTTTGTTCGGGCTCCGCAACGCCCGCAAGCTTTCCCAAAAAGCGATCGACCGCGTCCACGTAGATCAGATTGGCGTTCATTTGATTGCGGAACACCTCGACGACCTGCTCGGGTTCGCCCTTGCGCAAAAGCCCGTGGTTGACGTGCACGCACACGAGGTTCTGCCCGATCGCCTTGATCAAAAGCGCGGCGACGACGGAAGAATCCACCCCGCCGGAAAGCGCCAACAGCACTTTTTTGTCCCCGACCTGTTTGCGGACAAGCGCAATCTGTTCTTCGATAAACGCATTGGCAAGCGTTTGAGTTGTGATCCGTTCCATGCTTTCGGGACGAACGTTGTTTTTCATATCGATTCCTCCGTAAAATTCGGTTTTTTTGTCAAAATTATTTTATTCCCACTCGATGGTTGAAGGCGGTTTGCTCGTAATATCGTAAACGATCTTGTTCGCGTGCTTCACCTCGTTGGTAATGCGCGTGGAAACGCGTTCCAAAACGTCGAACGGAATACGCGCCCAATCGGCGGTCATAGCGTCGACGCTCGTCACGGCGCGAAGCGCGATTACGTTTTCGTACGTTCTGAAATCGCCCTGCACGCCCACCGTTTTGCAGTCGGTAACGACGGCGAAATACTGCCAGATTTCGCGCTGCAAGCCTGCTTTTGCAACCTCGTCGCGGAAGATAAAATCGGCGTCGCGCAGCGTTTCGAGCTTTTCCTTCGTCACCTCGCCCATGATGCGGATCGCAAGCGCGGGACCGGGGCAGGGCTGCCGCCATACGATGGAATCCGCAAGCCCCAGCTCCGTTCCGACGCGGCGCACTTCGTCTTTGAACAGATCGCGCAGCGGCTCGATAATGTCTTGAAAGTCCACCACGTCGGGCAGACCGCCCACGTTATGATGACTTTTGATAACGGCGCTCTTGCCCTTTCCGCTCTCGATCACGTCGGGATAGATCGTGCCCTGCACCAAAAAATCGACCGCGCCGATCTTTTTCGCTTCCTTTTCAAATACGCGGATAAACTCCTCGCCGATGATTTTACGCTTTTGTTCGGGATCGGAAACGCCTTTGAGTTTGGAAAGGAACAGCTCGGCGGCGTCGGCTTTTACAAGATTCATGCCAAGCCCGTCGCGGAACGTCTGCATGACCTCTTCGGGTTCGTTCTTGCGGTGCAGACCGTGATCGACGAAAACGCAGATAAGATTTTTCCCCACCGCGCGGTGCACGAGGGTTGCGGCGACGGCGGAATCGACCCCGCCCGACATGGCGCACAGCACCTTTTTATCGCCCGCGCGCGCCTTGATCTTTTGCACCTGCTCTTCGACGAACCCCTTCATAGTCCAATCGCCGTGCGCGCCGCACACCTTATATAAAAAGTTTTCGAGAAGGCGGTTGCCGTATTCCGAATGCACGACTTCGGGGTGGAACTGCACGCCGTATATTTTCCTATTCTGCTCGCCGAATACCGTATACGGGCACGACTGCGTTCGGGCAAGCACCTCGAACCCTGCGGGAAGGGCGCTCACGCGGTCGGTATGGCTCATCCAGCACACGCTCGTTTGCGGGATTCCTTCGGAAAGCGGACTGTCCTTTACGAACGTAAATTCGCGTTTACCGTATTCGCTCGTTTCGGCATGCTCCACCTTGCCGCCGAGCAAACGGGAAATAAGCTGCGCGCCATAACAAATGCCCAAAACGGGAATGCCGAGCGCGAACAGCTCTTCGGGGACGCGGGGCGCGCCTTCGCCGTTTACGCTGTTCGGACCGCCCGTGAAGATAATGCCGATCGGATCATACGTTTTTATTTCCTCGACCGTCATATCGCACGGTTTCAAATCGCAGTAAACTTTAAGATCGCGCACGCGCCGCGCGATCAGTTGGTTATACTGTCCGCCGAAATCAAGTACTAAAACTCTTTCGTGTTGCATGAAAAACTCCTTTCCGTTTTGTCATTTTGAGCGCAGTGAGTAAAACGAACGAAGTCGAAAAATCTCATCGCTTTCATAAAGGTGAGACCCTTCGGCTTCGCTCAGGGTGACGTTTCGCAACGCCGCAAAAGTATATTAATTTCTCACCGAATAGTTCGGCGCTTCTTTGCTGATCGAAATATCGTGCGGGTGGCTTTCGAGCAGACCCGCGTTGGTAATGCGCACGAATTCGGAATGCAGGCGCAGATCCTCGATCGTCGCTTTGCCGCAATAACCCATTCCCGAACGCAAACCGCCCTTCATCTGATAAATGATCTCGGAAACCGATCCGCGGTAAGGCACTCTTCCTTCCACGCCTTCGGGCACGAATTTGCGGTTGTTTTCCTGGAAGTAACGGTCCTTCGAGCCTGCCGCCATGGCGGAAAGCGAACCCATGCCGCGGTATACCTTGAAGCTTCTGCCTTGATAAAGCTCGATCTCGCCGGGGCTTTCGGTCGTGCCCGCGAGCATCGAACCGATCATGACCGCGCTGCCGCCCGCGGCAAGGGCTTTTACGATATCGCCCGAATACTTAATGCCGCCGTCCGCAATAACGCGCTTGCCCAGCTTGTCCGCCTGTTCGGCGCAGTCCATCACCGCCGTGAGCTGCGGCACGCCGATGCCCGCCACCACGCGCGTGGTGCAAATCGAACCGGGACCGATACCCACCTTTACGACGTCCGCGCCCGCCTCGATGAGCGCCTTGGTCGCGCCCGCCGTCGCCACGTTGCCGGCGATGAGCGGCAGATCGGGATACGCCTTTTTGATTTTTTCCACATATTGCAGCACGAATTTGGAATGCCCGTGCGCCGTATCGATCGAAATAACGTCGACCTTCGCCTCGACGAGCGCGGCGACGCGTTCCATCGTATTGGGCGACGTTCCCACCGCCGCGCCTGCAAGCAGTCTGCCGTTTTTATCGCGCGCGGAATTGGGATATTGAATGCTCTTCTCAATGTCTTTGATCGTGATAAGCCCTTTGAGGTAGCCCTTACCGTCTACGATGGGCAGTTTTTCGATCCTGTGTTTGCCGAGGATCTTCTGCGCGTCCTCGAGCGACGTGCCGACGGGCGCGGTGACGAGGTTTTCCTTCGTCATCACGTTGCTGATGGGCTGATCGTAATTGGTTTCAAAGCGCAGATCGCGGTTGGTAAGAATGCCGACGAGCTTGCCGTCCTTCGTGATCGGCACGCCGCTGATGCGATAGCGTTCCATAAGCGAAACGGCGTCGCGCACGAGGTGATCGGGTTCGAGATAAAAGGGATCGGTGATCACGCCGTGTTCCGAACGCTTCACCTTGTCGACTTCCTTCGCCTGTTCTTCCACCGTCATGTTCTTGTGGATAATACCCATGCCGCCCTCGCGCGCCATGGCGATCGCAAGGCGACTTTCCGTTACGGTATCCATCGCCGCGGAAAGAATGGGAATATTCAGCAGAATCCCGTCCGTCAGTTTCGTTCTCAGATCAACGTCGGAAGGCAGCACAGAGGAAGCCTGCGGGATCAGCAATACGTCGTCGAACGTCAATCCTTCTTTCACGATTTTACTCACTTTTGAACTCCTCCAAAATTTTTACGATATCTGTATAATAGTCATTATGCGCAAACTCGCGTTCGCCGCTTTGCACCTTCCGCAACAGCATGGCGCAAAACGCGCCGTCCTCTTTCGTCGCCCCTTCGATCGCAAGCGTCACGACGGGATTGCCTGCGGGAAACGCGGCCTCGGTGTGCAGGATCGCAAACTCGCACACCTTTTCTTTTTCCTCCGCGGTTTTGGCTAAACGGTATTTCGCCCGCGCGCCGCGCCCGTAAACGTAATCCTCGTATTTGTACTGCGGCGTATCCGCCGACATTTGCGCGTCGCGTTCCGAGCAGTACGTTTTGAAATCCTTGTGCGCGATCAGCCCCTCGAAACGGCTGTCCGCCTTGCGCGCGCCGCCCCGTTCCGCCGCAATCTCAAAAGAACGGGCGAGATACTCGATATCGCCCGAACGTTCGTATTCCTGATATGCGTAATCGCCGCTCAGCGTGTAAAGACCGAGGTTCGCCGCAAATTTCGACATTTCGTAAGGCACGCACAGCGAGAGCACGCCGAAAAGCGAGAGCAGCAGGATCAAGCATACTCCGAGCGTAATGAATGAAGTTTTTACGACTAATTTCCGCATGTCTATGAAAACCCCGCGCCCGCTCCCGTGAATATTTTATACATTTTAACACACCCGCAAAAAAAAAGCAACCGTATGAAACAAAAAAGTCATGAATTAAAACGCAATTTCATAAACATAGAAACATGAAAAAACGGCGTATTCTCATCTTACTTCCTCTTTTGTTGCTTCCCATGCTTGCAGGGTGCGGCAAACGCGATTATTACCGCTACGTTTCCGAAATCAAATCGGATATCTTCTACGCACAAGCCGAAAATTTCAGCGTCACGCTCGCGTGCGTCGAACGCGAATATCCGTACGTTTCCGACGGCATTCCCTGCCCTCTCACGCGCGTGGTGGAAATCTCGCTGACGGGAGAGCTTGCTCCCGCAACCTGCGAAGTGTACGTTACGGGCGACATGCAGATCGGCGGAGAAATGAGCTTCCGCACGTACGCGGGCGATTTTTTCTTTTCGCAGAGCGTGGAAACCTTTTACGAAAACAGCGTTTCGCTGCGCGTTATCACAGACGGAGCGGAAACCGAACTGACGGCGACTTCCGTCAAAACGCCCGACACCCTCTCCGCGCGGGACGCGCTGAACTGCGTCTTGAAAGCCGAAAAGGAGCAAATCGACGCCATGACGGGAAGCGACGGGTTTGCGGGCGAATTTTACGTGCGTTTGCTGCGGCGGGAAAGCAATTATTATTACGTGGGCATCATCGATCGGGACGGCGGCACGCTCTCCCTCTTGCTCGACGCGGAAACGGGCGACGTGTTGGCGCGCAGGAAAACGCAGGGCTGACGCGCCCGTTCTTGACAAATCACAATTTTTAACGTATAATAAAAACCGTTCCGCAATCGGAACGGTTTTTTTATGAAACACGACACCGTAAACAATTCAAAAAAAGCGCTGAGAATTTGCTATATTCTGCTCGCCGTCTTTGTCTTTTTCGCCGCTTTCGTGACGGCGCTCGTCGCCGCCAACGTCGCGTGCGAACGCTTTGCGCATATCCGCCCCTCTTACGGGCGGGAAGAAATCGTTCCCATTCTCGCCAAAGACGAAAAAACGGAGGCGGAGTACGGCGTTCTTTACCGCCAGACGGGACTTTCCGCACAGGGGATATCGCGGCTCGAACGCAGTTACACAAACAAAGACGAGTTTCTCCGAGCGGCGCTCGCCTATCAAGACGCGCTTTTCGACGACTACGATTTTTCGCATGAAGTAATCGGACCCGTATCCTCGCGCGACGTATTGACGCAAAACGGCGTTTCGCGCTATGCTCCCCTTTGTCCGCTCGAAAACGGCGATATTCTTGTTTCTTCTTCCTGCCATACCTTCGGCTGGCGGCACGGACATGCCGCGCTCGTGATCGACGCGCAAAGCGGCAGCGTGCTCGAATCGGTGACGGTCGGGGTGAACAGTTCGATCACCTACGACGGCGCGGAATGGTTCCAATCCTGCGCTTCTTTCCTGCTTTTACGCCTGAAAGACGATTACCGCGATCGGATCGACCCCGCCCAAGTAGCCGTTTCCGCCGTCAAAACGCTGAACGATATTCCTTATTCGCTCACGGTCGGAATATTCGGGAAGAAAGATCAGGGCGAACGCCCGCGGGTAACGCATTGCAGCCATCTCGTTTGGCAGGCTTACAAAAATTTCGGGATCGACCTTGACGCAAACGGCAGATCGGAAGAGCACACGTCTGAACTCCAGTCACGAATTCGT
>CAJUGP010000017.1:42377-42600 GCA_910586365.1 uncultured Christensenella sp.
TCCCTACACGACGCTCTTCCGATCTGATCGACCTTGACGCAAACGGCGGCGGGCTTGTATCTTCGCAAGATCTTGCCAACAGCCGCTATCTCGAAGTCGTGCAGGCGTTCGGCTTCGATCCCGAACAGCTTTGGCGTTATTGAACAAATAACCCCGAACGCGCGCCCTATTGTCATTCCGCACGCACCATCGCCGCGCCCTACTGTCATTCCGAACGCAGTTG
>CAJUGP010000018.1 GCA_910586365.1 uncultured Christensenella sp.
CCCCGCGCATTGCATATAGTTGTTATTCCGAGCATTTAACTGTCATTCCGAGCGCAGTCGAGGAATCTGAAACAGATGTTTCGGCTCTGCTCAACATGACATTTGTTTTATTTTCCGAGCAGAAAATCTACGCTAACGTTAAAATATTCGGCTATATTTAAGAGGGTATCAAGGTCTGGCTCTCTTTTTCCGATTTCCCAAAAACTAACTGTTTGGTTGCAAACGCCTAAGTTTTCGCCGAGTTTGTTTTGAGAAATGTTTTCGCTTAAACGTAAAGAGCGTAAATTTTTACCGAAAGTATTATTTTTCATGAATTAAATTTAGCATATTTTCCTACAAAATGCTTGACTTCCTACATTTTGTTTGATAAAATTTTTATAAGCAAAAATATGAAAGGAGCACAACAATGAATTCAATGATGGAAAAGATTTATTTTGGGGATTTAAGATGCGAGGAAAAAATGATGAAAGACGAGCGGGTTAAGGAAAGTAATCAGCAATTTGCAACCGTCTATGAATCGTTCGACGACGTTTTGAATGAAAAACAAAAGAAAAAACTTTCGGAATTGTATGATGAAATATGTAATATGGAAACGGAGATTGGATTGTACTTTTTCAAAGAAGGCTTTGCTGTGGGAATTCGTTTGGGAATGGAAGTGTACGCGCAAGAGAGGGAATAGAGCATGCGTGGGGCGCCCTCTTTTGCAAAGAGGGCGCCCCCGCGCATTGCATATAACTGTTATTCCGAGCATTTAACTGTCATTCCGAGCGCAGTCGAGGAATCTGAAAAGTGATGTTTCGGCTCCGCTCAACATGACAAAAAAGGCACGCTTCGCGCGAAATACGCGGCTCACCCCTTTACACAAGGGGGACACAATGAGGCAAAAGCCCCCCTTAAATGAAGGGGGACGCGCGTAAGCGCAGGGGGGATTCTCGGCACTAACGGTTGATCTTCGGATTGTCCGTGCGTTCCAAAAGATAGTCGATCGAAACGTTAAAATAATCGGCAAAGCGAATCAGCGTTGCGTAATCCGCTTCGCGTTCGCCCGTTTCGTATCGGCTGATACTGTTCTGATTCATATTAAGAGCGATCGCAAGTTGTAATTGCGAAAGCTTTTTTTTGTGCCTTAATTCCTTTAATCTCATGATTTCTCTTGACAACAGTATACCAAGACGGTATAATAATATTATCCCGTTTTGGTATATTTATATACGAAGGAGAAGAAAATGAAAGACTTTGAAAGAGAGGAAATCCGAGACCTGCCCGAAAAATACCGTCCGCTGGGAGCGTGGGCGTATTTCGGATACAGTTTCTTATTTGCGATCCCGTTGATCGGGTTTATTCTGTTGATCGTGTTCAGTTTCAGCGACGCGAATATCGCGCGGCGCAACTATGCCCGTTCTTTTTTCTGCGGATTTTTGCTTGTGCTGATCGTGCTTGCGGTTTTCTTTGTTATCGCTTTGGCGTTCGGTGCGTTGGCGTCGGGCAGGGGATAAGACGTTTGGAAAAAAATTTATGCCTGTCAAGGAAAATTGCTTGACAGGCGTTTTTTTATCCGCTATAATAAAGTCCGTTGCGAGGGGCGTTATGGAAGATTTGCATTTTTTACGGCTATGGGATCTGTATCACCCCCTGCTCACTCCGACGCGGCAGGAGATCACGAACCTCTATTTCAACTGCGATTTATCGTTGGCGGAAATCGCGGAGCAAAAGGGCTGTTCGCGGCAGAGCGTTTCCGACTGTCTTGCCACATGCCGCAGACAGCTCGAGGAATACGAAGACAAATTGCATTTTTCGCGTATTCTGACGGAAGCTTCGCTTACGCAGTCGTTTTTGGCGACCGATATCGCAAAGGCGGCAAACGAGTTCCCTGCCCGATACCGCGAAAAGATCGAAGGCATTCTCGAACGCGATTATACACAGGAAGTCGCAAAGGCGATCGAAGAGCACGGCGGAGAATTACGATAATATAAGGAGACAGCTATGGCGTTGTTCGCTTCGCTTTCGGAACGGCTCAATCACATATTCAGCAAGCTGACCAAACGCGGAAAGCTCACCGAGCTTGAAATCCGCACGGCGATGCGCGAAGTGCGCATTGCGCTCTTAGAGGCGGACGTCAATATCCGTGTCGCCAAGCAGTTTATCGCCGAGGTTTCCGAAAAAGCCGTCGGGCAGCAAGTTCTCGAAAGTCTGAATCCCGCGCAGCAGGTCATTAAAATCGTCAACGACGAGCTGATCGCGCTCATGGGATCGGGAAACGCAAAGCTGGAAGTTTCGTCCAAACCGCCCACGGTCATTATGATGTGCGGCTTGCAGGGCGCGGGCAAAACGACGCTATGCGGAAAACTTTCGCTTCAACTTAAAAAACAGGGCAAAAAACCGCTGCTCGTCGCGTGCGATATTTACCGTCCCGCCGCGATCGACCAACTCAAAGTCGTGGGCGGCAAAGCCGATACCGAAGTGTTTGAAAAGGGCACGCAAGCCCCTGCCAAGACCTCGAAACAGGCTGTGGAATACGCGTTGCGCATGGGCTACGATACCGTGATCATCGATACGGCAGGGCGCCTGCATATCGACGACGCGCTCATGAAAGAGCTGGAAGAGATCAAAAAAGCGGTATCCGTCACGGAGATTTTGCTTACGGTCGACGCGATGACGGGGCAGGACGCCGTAAACGTGGCGCAGACGTTTAACGAACGGCTGAACGTAACGGGCGTGATTTTGACGAAGCTCGACGGCGATACTCGCGGCGGCGCCTGTCTTTCGATCAAAGCCGTAACGGGCAAACCGATTAAGTTTATCGGCGTGGGCGAAAAGCTCACCGACCTCGAACCCTTTTATCCCGACCGCATGGCGTCGCGCATCTTGGGCATGGGCGACGTGCTGTCGCTGATCGAAAAAGCGCAGGAAGCCGTTTCCGAACAGCAGATCAAGGATATGGAACGGAAAATGCGCGAAAGCTCGTTTACCCTTACCGATTATCTCGATCAGTTTGAAACGCTCAAACGCATGGGCGGCGCGGGCGCGCTCATGAGCATGCTTCCAGGCGCGGGCAAGCTGAAAATCAAAGAGGGCGACGTCGACGAAAAGCGTATCGAGCACATGAAGGCGATCATTCAGTCGATGACGCCGCGCGAACGCGATAACCCGCAGATCATCAACTCGCCGCGCAAACGGCGCATCGCGCTCGGTTCGGGCACAACCGTGCAGGAGATCAACCAGCTCTTAAAACAGTTCGAGCAGACCCGTCAGCTCATGAAACAGATGAAGGGCGGAAAAATGCGCGGCAGACTGCCTTTTTAAGTTCCGTTTAGAAAAAACAATTATTTTGGAGGATAAAAACTATGGTTAAGATGAGACTTGTGAGAATGGGCGATAAAAAATCGCCTGTCTATCGCATCGTCGTGGTCGACGCGAGAAAAGCGGCAACGGGTGAGTATATCGACAAAATCGGTTACTACGATCCCAAATCGCAGCCCGTAACGCTTACGGTCGACGCGCAGAAGGCGCAGGACTGGCTTGCGAAGGGCGTGCAGCCCACCGAAACGGTGAAGTCGCTGCTTGTGAAAGCCGGCGCGATCGAAAAGAGCGAAAAGCTCTCGCCTTCCAAGACCAAGGGCAAGAAAAAGAAGTAATCCGCGATCGGGAAACGTTTGCAAGAAAAAAAGGAGAACGCTATGCTGGATTTAATCAAGTATATCGTCGGGCAGTTCGCCGAGGATAAAGAACACGTCGAATATCAAGTGGAAGAAACCGACGAGGCGATCAACGTTACCGTTTTGCTTTCGGACAGCGATATGGGCAAGGTGATCGGCAGACAGGGCAAGATTGCAAAGGCGCTCCGCACGCTTGTGCGCGCCGCCACCCCCCGCGACAGCAAAAAGTACAACGTCGAAATCAGAGAACACGGCAGCGATGCCGAATAAGGCTTGCGTGGTGTTTACGCCCCGCCGCGATGCGGCGGGGCGCTTTTTTGTGTATCCTTGAATAAATTTTGAAAAAAACGGCAAAAAACTTTGCAAAAAGCCCGTAAAACCGTTGACAGCGCTTGCCAAACATGTTATGATAAACAAGCCTGTGTTTTGGGCAGTTTTCTGCTGTCCGAATGTACGGTGCGATGGGTTGAGGCGGAAAGTTACTGCAAAACGGAATGAAAAGCCTTCCGACAGATAATTTTCGCTGACAAATGCGAAGGCGCGACCTTTGCGACTAACCGAGGCTTTTGCGAGAAAACACCGCAAAAACGAGTGTTTTTTTCATGAGAGTACTTCGACACGCACGGATACGTTGACACGGGAACAGGTTAGGATAAAAAAAGGAGAAAAAAATGGCAGGAACAAAAATCAGAATCAAACTTTCGGCTTACGATCACGATCTCGTCGATCAAGCTGCGGCGCGCATCATCGAAACGATGCAAAAGGGCGGAGCGAAAATCTCGGGTCCCGTGCCCCTTCCCACCGAACGGGAAATCGTAACCATTCTGCGCAGCCCGCACAAGTATAAGGATTCGCGCGAACAGTTCGAGCTTAGAACGCATAAGCGCATCATCGATATCTATTCGCCCAACGCGAAGCTGCTCGACAGCATTCACCTTCCCGCGGGCGTCGATATCAAAGTCAAACTCAGCTAAATAATACTTTATATATAAGGTATTTAGGAACACGGTAGCCTTTCGGAAACGAAGAAAGCAATATCGTGAAAATCAAACATAAAAAAGGAGTGAACTTTATCAATGAGTAAAGCAATCATCGGTCGCAAAGTGGGCATGACGCAGCTCTTTACGGAAGACGGAAAGGTTATTCCCGTCACCGTAATCGAAGCCGGTCCCTGCCCCGTCGTGCAGATCAAAACGGAAGAGTCCGACGGTTATGCCGCTTTGAAACTCGGGTTCTTGCCCGCGAAGGAAAAGGCGCTTACCAAACCCGAACTCGGGCAGTTCAAAAAAGCGGGTGTTGCGCCCTGCAAAGTCCTCAAAGAAGTGCGCGTCGAAAGCGTGGAAGGCTACGAAGTCGGAAAGAGCCTGTTGGCGGACGTCTTTCAGGCGGGCGAACACGTCGACGTCAAAGGCGTCACGAAAGGACACGGCTACACGGGCGTCATCAAGCGTTGGAATCAGCACCGTCTGAAAGAAACGCACGGCGTCGGCCCCGTGCACAGAGAGCCGGGTTCCATGGGCGCGAACAGCACGCCCTCGCGCGTGTTCAAGCACAAGCACCTTGCAGGTCAGTACGGTGTGGAAAACGTCACCGTTCAGAACCTCGAAATCGTGCGCGTCGACGTTGCGCGTAACGCGATCCTCGTCAAAGGGGCGATCCCCGGAAACAAGGGCGGCGTGGTTACGCTCACGGCGAGCGTCAAACACGGGAAATAAGGAGAACGAGCATGGCTAACGTAAAAGTATATAATATGAAAGGCGAAGAAGTCGGCGCGTTGGAACTTTCCGATGCGGTGTTTGGCGTCGAATATAACGAGCCGCTCATTCATCAGGCAGTCGTGACCTATCTTGCCAATCAGCGTCAGGGCACGAAGTCGACGCTGACCCGCACCGAAGTGCGCGGCGGCGGCGCAAAGCCGTGGAGACAGAAGGGCACGGGCAGAGCGCGTCAGGGTTCGATCCGCGCGCCGCAGTGGACGAAGGGCGGCGTGGTGTTCGCACCCAAGCCCCGCGATTTCCGCAAAAAGATGAATGCGACGGCGAAGAAGGGCGCGCTCGTATCGGCGCTTTCCAAAAAGCTTGCAGACGGCGAATTGCTCGTCGTGGACGATATTACGGTATCCGCACCCAAGACGAAAGAGATCGAAGCGTTCCGCAAGGCGTTGAAGCTCAACGGAAAAGCCGTCGTCGTAATGGACGAAAATAAGCCCGACGTTGTGTTGGCGGCGCGCAATCTCGCAACGCTCAAAACGATTTCGGTCGCGGAGATCAATACCTATGAAGTCGTAAAGAACGCCGTGGTCGTTCTGACCAAGGGTTCGGTGCAGAAACTCGAGGAGGTGTATGCATAATGTTGCCTCAGGATATTATTTTGAAACCGGTTTTGACCGAAAAGGGATACGACGGCATTGCCGATAAGCGGTATACTTTCAAGGTTCTCAAATCGGCGAACAAAACGCAGATCAAGATCGCGGTGGAGCAGATGTTCGGCGTCAAGGTCGAAAGCGTCAACACCGTAACCTGCCCCGGCAAGCTCAAGAGAATGGGCAGAAACGAGGGTTACACGCCCGTTACCAAAAAGGCGATCGTAACGCTCAAAGCCGACAGCAAGCCGATCGAGCACTTTAACCAGTTGTCGTAATAGCGGAGGAAAATGAAAAATGGCAGTTAAGAGATATAAACCGACTTCTCCCGCGCGCCGTCTGATGACGGTTCCCGTTTACGGGGAGATCTCCAAGAACAAACCCGAGCGTTCGCTTTTGGAAGATCAGCGCAAATCGGGCGGCAGAAACAACACAGGTAAAATTACCGTACGCCATATCGGCGGCGGCAACCGCCGCAAGTATCGCGTGATCGACTTCAAGCGCAATAAAGACGGCATTCCCGCAAAAGTAAAGAACATTCAGTACGATCCCAACCGCAGCGCCAACATCGCGCTCCTCGTATATGCGGACGGCGAAAAGAGATATATCTTGGCTCCCGTCGGGCTGAACGTGGGCGACACGGTGCAAAGCGGCGCGGGCGCCGACATCAAGGTCGGAAACGCGCTCCTGCTTTCGGATATCCCCGTCGGTACGATGGTGCATAATATCGAAATGCAGCCCGGCCGCGGCGGTCAGATCGCAAGAGCGGCGGGCATCACCGCTCAGATCATGGCGCGCGAAGGCAAATATGCCACGATCAAAATGCCCTCGGGCGAAATGAGACTCATCCCCGTCGGCTGCAAAGCGACGATCGGACAAGTCGGCAACGTCGAGCATGAGATCATCCGCATCGGCAAAGCGGGCAAAACGAGACACCTCGGCACCCGTCCCACCGTACGCGGTTCGGTCATGAACCCCAACGACCACCCTCACGGGGGCGGCGAAGGCAAGTCTCCGGTGGGCCATGCAGGGCCGATGACGCCTTGGGGCAAGCCGGCACTCGGTTACAAGACGCGCAAAAAGAAGAATCCCACGAGCGCGTTCATTCTCAAGAGAATCAATTAAGGAGGGAGAACAATGTCGAGAAGCGTAAAGAAAGGACCTTACGTCGAAGCCAAGCTCTTACAGAGAATCGAGGCGATGAACGAGGTCAACGAGAAGAAGGTACTCAAAACCTGGTCGAGAGCGTCGACGATATTCCCTCAGATGGTCGGACATACGATCGCCGTATACGACGGCAGAAAGCACGTGCCCGTTTATATCACGGAAGATATGGTCGGTTGCAAGCTCGGTGAATTTGCTCCCACGAGAACGTTCAAAGGGCATACGGCAAAATCGGCGGGTAAGTAAGGAGGAGATTATGGCAGGCAATATGAAGAAAAAGGCGGAAAGGGTAGCCGAAAGACGCGAAAAACGCCCTTACGCCGTCGCAAAATATATCAGGATTTCCCCTTATAAGGTTCGCACGGTGCTCGCGCTTATCCGCGGCCGCGACGTGCGCGAAGCGGAGGCGATCCTCGATAACTGCGTCAACGGCGGCGCCGCTCCCACCAAAAAGGTGCTCATGAGCGCGGTTGCGAACGCAGAACACAACCTCGGTATGGACAGAGGCGATCTTTACGTCGCCGAATGCTATGCGAACGGCGGCGCGTCGCTCAAAAGAATGCAGCCCGTCAGCAAGGGAAGAGGTCACGCCATTCTGAAAAGAACGAGCCACATCACGGTTATTTTGGACGTGAAGAAAGCGGAGGGAGAGATTTAACATGGGACAGAAAGTAAACCCGCACGGATTGAGAGTAGGCGTTATCAAACCCTGGGATACGCAGTGGTATGCCGATAAAAAGGATTTTGCGGCGTATCTCAAAGAGGACAACGATATCCGTGTCTTCCTCAAAAAGAAGTATTATGCGGCGGCGGTTTCCAAAATTCTGATCGAACGCGCCGCGGGCAAAGTGGTCGTTACCATTCACACGGGCCGTCCCGGCGTGCTCATCGGAAAAGCGGGCGCGGAAATCGAGGTTATCAAGAAAGACCTTTCCAAGCTCACCAAGAACAAGCAGATCATCGTCAACGTGACCGAAGTAAGAAAGGTCGACGCGGACGCGCAGCTCGTGGCGGAAAGCGTCGCGGCGCAGCTTGAAAAGCGTGTTTCGTTCCGCCGTGCGGTGAAACAGGCGTTGGGCAGAACGATGCGTGCAGGCGTCAAGGGCGTGAAATTGCAGGTGAGCGGCCGTCTTGACGGACGCGAAATCGCAGGCTGCGAACACTATCACGAGGGCAGCATTCCCCTTCAAACGCTTCGCGCGGATATCGAATACGGCATCGCGGAAGCGCACACGACGTTCGGCATGATCGGCGTCAAGTGCTGGATCTATAAGGGCGAAGTCCTCGGTAAAACGGCGAAAAAGACGGAGGGAGGCAGATAATGTTAATTCCCAAGAGAGTCAAAAGAAGAAAACAGCATCGCGGCTCGATGAAGGGCAGCGCGCAGAAGGGCAATGTCGTCGCTTACGGCGAATACGGTTTGGTTGCCGAAACGGCGGGCAGAATCAAGTCCAACCAGATTGAAGCCGCCCGTATCGCCATGACGCGTTTCATCAAGCGCGGCGGTAAAGTATGGATCGATATCTTCCCCCACAAGCCCATTACCCGTCACCCTGCGGAAGCCCGTATGGGTTCCGGTAAAGGCGGCGTGGAATACTGGGTTGCGATCGTGAAACCGGGCAGAGTCATGTTTGAAATGGCGGGCGTTTCCGAAGACGTGGCGCGCGAGGCTATGCGTCTTGCGGCGCACAAACTGCCCGTAAAATGTAAATTCGTAAAGAAAGAGACGGCGGAGCCCGTCAATACGGTTGAAGGCGGTGAAGGTGAATGAAAAACGAGTTTCATAATCTGACCGACGTCGAATTGCAGGAAAAACTGAAGAGTCTGAAAGGCGAGCTTTTCAACCTTCGTTTCCGTCACGCGTCGGGGCAACTTGAGAATCCCCTGTCAATCAGGACTTGCAAGCGCGATATCGCGCGGGTGAACACGGAAATCCGTGCCCGTCAGGCAAAGTAGGAGGGTGACAATGGAAAGAAATCTGAGAAAAGAACGCGTCGGGATCGTGGTGTCCGACAAAATGGATAAAACGGTCGTCGTCGCTGTTACCGATAAGCAGAAGCACCCCGTTTACAAAAAGACGATTACGAGAACGCGCCGTTTCAAGGCGCACGACGAAGAAAACGAATGCGCCGTCGGCGATAAGGTTCGCATCGTCGAGACGAGAAAGCTCTCGAAGGATAAGAACTGGAGAGTCGCCGAAATCGTCGAGAAGGCGAAGTAAGGGAGGAACAGGATATGATACAGCCTCAAACAAGACTTAAAGTAGCCGATAACTCCGGTGCGAAAGAAATCATGTGTATCCGCGTGCTCGGCGGTTCGTTCCGCAAGAGCGGCAACATCGGCGACGTCATCGTGGCGTCCGTGAAAACGGCGACCCCCGGCGGAGCGGTGAAGAAAGGCGACGTCGTCAAAGCCGTCATCGTGAGAAGCTCCAAGGGTATCCGCCGTCCCGACGGCACGTATATCCGTTTCGACGATAACGCAGCCGTGATTATCGACAGCCAGAAACAACCGAAAGGAACGCGTATTTTCGGGCCGATCGCAAGAGAGCTGAGAGAGAAGGATTATATGAGAATCATCTCGCTTGCTCCCGAGGTTCTGTAAGGAGGACGCATGAACGTTAAAGTAAACGACACCGTGCTCGTGATCACGGGCAAATATAAAGGCAAACAAGGCAAAGTGCTCGCCGCTTATCCCAAGAACAACCGCGTGATTGTCGAGGGCGTGAACATCGTGCATAAGCACGAGAAAGCGAGAAAGGCGAACGAAACAAGCCGTATCGTCACCGAAGAAGCGCCCATCGACGTCAGCAACGTCGAAGTGGTGTGCGATAAGTGCGGTAAGGCGACGCGCGTAGCTCATTCGCTCGCCGACGGCAAAAAAGTGCGCATCTGCAAAAAATGCGGCGCAACGCTCGACAAGGCGTACGTCAAAAAGAGCAAGGCGAAGGAAGTCGAAGAGACCGAAGCGCCCAAGAAGCGCACGAGAAAGCGTACCAAGAAGACGGAAGGCGAAACTCCCGTTGAAGAAACGCAGGAATAATCGGGCGGAGGAGTAAAAATGGCAGTGAAAAAGACCGCTGCGAAAGCGGAAGAAACCAAAACCTCGACCGTTGGCAAGAGCAGAGTGAAGGTGCAGTACGAAACCGAAGTCGTGCCTTACCTCATGAAAAAGTTCGGCTATAAATCGGTGATGCAGGTTCCTAAAATCGTTAAAATCGTCATCAATACCGGTCTCGGCGACATTAAGGACAATCAGAAGTCCATGCAGATCACCGAGGGCGAGCTGAAACTCATTACGGGTCAAAAGCCCATTTACCGCAAGGCGACCAAATCGGTAGCAAACTTCAAGCTGAGAGAAGGCATGAACATCGGCTTGAAAGTGACGCTCCGCGGCAAAAGAATGTACGATTTCTACGACAAACTCGTCTCCATCGCGCTTCCCCGCGTACGCGATTTCCGCGGCGTTTCCGATAAGGCGTTCGACGGCAGGGGCAATTACGCGTTAGGCTTGAAAGAGCAGTTGATCTTCCCCGAAATCACGTACGATCAGGTCGAGAAGATCCGCGGTATGGACGTTTGCATCGTCACGACGGCGCAGACCGACGAAGAGGCAAGAGAGCTTTTGAGAGCGCTCGGCATGCCCTTCAAGAAGTAAGGAGAGACGAAATGGCTAAGAAGTCAATGATTAACAAACAGCAAAAGACGCCGAAATTTTCGACGCGCGCCTACACCCGCTGCTCCATCTGCGGGCGTCCGCACGCCGTGCTCAGAAAGTACGGTATCTGCCGTATCTGTTTCAGAAACCTTGCGTATAAAGGACAGATCCCCGGCGTCAGAAAATCGAGCTGGTAAGGAGTAGAAGATGACAGATCCCATTGCAGATATGCTCACAAGAATCAGAAACGCAATTACCGTGAGGAAGGAAGAGGTCGAGATCCCCGCTTCGGCGATGAAACGGGCGATCGCGCAGATCCTGCTTGACGAAGGTTTCGTAAAAGAGGTAAAAGAGGAAGGCGAGGGCTACCTTGCCAAAATCGTCCTTACGTTGAAATACGTCGACGGTAAGTCGGTTATCAACGGTTTGAAACGCGTTTCCAAACCCGGTTTGCGCACGTACAGCGGCGCAGCCAATATGCCGAGGGTGCTCGGCGGATTCGGTACCGCTATCGTTTCCACCAACAAAGGCATCATGACGGATAAACACGCCAAGGCGCAGAACGTCGGCGGCGAAGTACTTTGTTTCGTTTGGTAAGGAGGGAATTATGTCAAGAATCGGTAAAAAAACGATAGCGATTCCCGCAGGCGTCACCGTTGAGTTCAAAGACGGCGTCGTCACCGTAAAAGGGAGCAAAGGCACGCTCACGCGCGAGGTAAAAGGCGCGATCGACGTGAAAAACGAAGGCGGCGTGCTTTCCGTGATCGCGTTGAACGACGAAAAGGAAACCAACGCGCGCCACGGTCTTTACCGCGCGCTCATTCACGGCATGGTCGTCGGCGTATCGGAAGGCTACGTAAAATCGCTCGAAGTAAAGGGCGTCGGCTGGAAGGTCGCAAAACAGGGCAATAAGCTCGTTCTCAACGTCGGGTTCTCGCATCCCGTTGAATTCAATCAGCCCGCGGGCATCACGCTCGAATGTCCCACGCCCACCGAGATCACCGTGTCGGGAATCGATAAGGTGCTTGTCGGACAGGTCGCGGCGGACCTTCGCGCCATCCGCGTGCCCGAACCCTACCACGGCTACGGTATCCGCTATAAGGGCGAGCATATCGAGCACAAGGAAGGCAAGACTTCGGGTAAAGGCAAGAAGTAAGGAGGGGTAACATGATTAAGAAAGAAGATAAAAATCAACTCAGACAGCGCCGTCACGCCCGTGTACGCAAGAACGTATCGGGCACGGCTGAAACGCCCCGCCTCAACGTATACAGAAGCCTGAATCATATCTACGTGCAAATCATCGACGACGTGAAGGGCGTAACGCTCGCATCGGCTTCGACGATGGAAAAGGGCGTCCGCGAACAGGTTGCGGGAAAAACCAAGACGGAGGCGGCAAAGCTCGTCGGCGTCAAGGCAGGCGAACGCGCGAAAGAAAAGGGTATCGAAACGGTCGTGTTCGACCGCGGCGGATATCTTTACACGGGACGCGTGAAGGCAGTGGCGGACGGCGCGCGCGAAGCCGGACTCAAATTCTAAGGAGCAAAGGTTATGGCAAGAGACAACAGACCCCAGAGACGGCAGGAAGAGAACGACGGGCTTATCAAAAAGACGATTGAAATCAACCGCGTCAGCAAGACGGTAAAGGGCGGCAAGAACATGCGTTTCGCCGCGCTCGTCGTCGTCGGCGACGGCAACGGCAAGGTCGGTTACGGTCAGGGCAAATCCAAGGAAGTTCCCGAGGCGATCGAAAAAGCGACGCAAGCCGCCAAGAAAAATATGATTTCCGTTCCCATCGTGGAGAGCACCATTCCCCACGAAGTGCTGGGTAAATTCGGTAAGGGCGCAGTGCTTATGCTCCCCGCTGCCGCAGGTACGGGCGTTATCGCGGGCGGTCCCGTCCGCGCCGTCATGGAAGCCGCGGGCGTCAAGAATATCAGAACGAAATCGCACGGCACGCAGAATCCCGGCAACTGCATCAAAGCGACGATCGAAGGGCTTTCGCAGCTCAGAACGGTGGAAGAAATCGCCGCGCTGCGCGGAAAGAGCGTCGAAGAAATCGTCGGTTAAGAGGAGGAGACTATGATTAAGGTTACGCTTGTAAAAAGCACGATCGGGGAAGTGGAATCGGTGAAGGCGACGGTCGCCTCGCTCGGTCTTAAAAAGATCCGTTCGTCGAAAACTTTTGAAGATTCTCCCGCTCTGCAAGGGAAACTCAAAAAAGTCGCTCACCTTGTGAAGGCAGAGAACGTATAAAGGAGCAATCATGAGAATCGATACTTTATCTCCCGCAGAGGGAGCAAGAACTTCCGCAAAGCGCCTCGGCCGCGGCATCGGGTCGGGCTTGGGCAAAACGAGCGGTAAGGGACATAAAGGACAGTGGGCGCGTTCGGGCGGCGGTGTCAGACCGGGCTTTGAAGGCGGTCAGATGCCCCTCGCGCGCAGAATTCCCAAACGCGGATTCAACAACAGATTTAAGAAGGTTTATCTCATCGTAAACCTTTCCGATCTTGCGAACGTACCCGAAGGAACGGTGGTCGATTACGGCTTTGTCGTTTCCAACGGTCTTGCCAAAATGGTGAAGAACAACGTCGGGCTCAAGGTTTTGGGCGACGGCGAACTCAAAGTCAAGCTCACCGTAAGAGCCGCGAAATATTCGCAGAGCGCGAAAGACGCGATCGAAAAAGCAGGCGGCACGGCGGAAACGATTGAATAAATCGACGCGCAGATCCGCGGGCGCAGGTAAGGAGTGAAACATGTTAGAAACATTGAAAAACGCCTTTCGGAATAAGGAGATCAGGAAGAAGATCTTAATGACCCTTCTTCTCCTTTTGATATTCCGTTTGGGCTGTTATATTCCCGTTCCGGGGCTTGCCCGTCAGCAGTTTGAAACGGCAATCAACGGAAACGATTTCCTTCAGCTGATGAGCGGCATTACGGGAAGCGCACTTGCAAACGGCACGCTGTTTGCGCTCGGTATCGGACCGTATATCAACGCTTCGATTATCGTCCAGCTGTTGACGGTGGGTATCCCCGCCCTCGAACGCCTTTCCAAACAGGGCGAAGAAGGAAGAAAAAGAATTTCCAACATTACGCGAATTATCACAATCATTCTTGCGATCGTTCAGTCGGTCGGCATTATCGTCCTGTTCGGAAACCAGCAGAACGCGATCCGCACGCCGCTTTTCGGTTCTAACCAAATCGGGGAAACGGGCGCGCTTTGGGTGGCGGGCATCTATATGACGATCGTCTATACGGCGGGTTCGTGCATCGTGATGTGGCTCGGCGAACGGATCACCGATTACGGCGTCGGCAACGGCATTTCGCTGATCATCTTCGTCGGTATTATTTCGACGGGCGGCATGACCATTTTGCTCAAACTCATTGAATCGACGTCCGCGACGATCGGTAAAAACCTGCTCGAAATACTCGGGTTCGTCGTTATAGCGGTAGTCATGTTCTTCCTCATCGTATTCGTCGATTTGGCGGAACGCAAGATTCCCGTGCAATACGCGAAACAGGTGCGCGGCACCAAAATGTACGGCGGTCAATCGTCCGTCATTCCCATGAAGATAACGGGCAGCGGCGTTATGCCTTTGATTTTCGCCTTCGCAATCATCTCGTTCCCTTCCATGATCATGAGCCTTGTGCCTGCATGGGCAGACGCACTCACTTGGTGGAACAGTGTATTCGGTTCGGGCACGTGGCCTTATGTTCTCGTACTTTCCGTTCTGATCTTCGTGTTTGCATTCTTCTATTCGCAGATTCAGTTCAATCCCGAGGAAGTGAGCAAATCCATTCAGCAGAACGGCGGGTTCATTCAGGGTATCCGTCCCGGCAAGCCGACTGCGCTTTACTTGAAAAAGATCAACAACCGCATTACGTTGTTCGGCGCGATCTTCTTGACGCTTGTGGCGTTCATTCCGTCGTTTGTATTTAGTTTTGTTTCAGTTGATCTCATCAATGTATTCTCCACGACGGGACTTCTCATCGTCGTATCGGTTGCGCTCGAATTCGATAAGCAGCTGCAATCGCAGATCATGATGAAGAACTACAAGGGCTTCTTAAAATAATCGGAGGATACGGCAATGAATTTGATTTTACTCGGCGCGCCCGGCGCAGGCAAGGGCACGCAGGCAACCAAAATCGCAGACCGTTACGGGCTTGTTCATATTTCCACGGGCGATATCTTCCGCGCGAACATTAAGAACGGCACCAAAATCGGCTTGCTCGCAAAAAGTTATATCGACAAGGGTGAGCTTGTTCCCGACGAAGTAACGTGCGAAATCGTAAAAGACCGCCTTACCTGGGAAGATTGCAAAAAGGGTTATCTGCTTGACGGATTCCCCCGCAACACCTTCCAAGCCGATTATCTCGACAAGTGCGCGAAGATCGACGCGGTCGTCAACATCAACATCGATTTTTCTCTGCTGATGGACCGTCTGTGCGGCAGACGCGTCTGCAAAGAGTGCGGCGAAAGCTATCACGTTTCCACGCTCGGCGGTAAAACCGACTGCGCGCGCTGCGGCGGCGAGCTGTATCAGCGCAAAGACGACAATCCCGAAACGGTGAAAAGCCGTCTTGACGTATACGAAGCGCAGACCGCGCCGCTCATCGAGTATTATACGAAAAAAGGCTTGATCCTCAATTTCACAGGCTCGGAAGCGCCTGCGGAAGTGCTGTTTGAAGAGATCAAAGCCAAGCTCGACGAATTGAAATAATGGACATTTTCGTTAAGACCGAAGAAGAGCTTGCACTCTTGCGCGAGCCGAACGCGATCGTACGCGACTGTTTGAAATTCGTCGGCGAACGCATCAAAGCCGGCATGACGACGAAGGAAGTCGATACGCTCGTCTATGATTTCATCAAGGCGAGCGGCGCAGAGCCTTCCTGTCTCGGTTACTGCGGGTATCCCGCATCGGCTTGCGTTTCGGTTAACGAAACGGTCGTGCACGGCATTCCGGACGATCGGGTGATCCGCGAGGGCGATATCGTCAGCGTCGATCTGTGCGCTTATAAGAACGGTTTTCACGGCGACGGTTGCAGGACGTTCTGTATCGGGCAGGTTTCGGAAGAACGGCGCAAGCTCGTCCGCGTAACGGAAGAATGTTTTTTTAAGGGAATCGAGGGACTGAAAGCGGGTACGCCGCTCTACGACATCGGTTATAAAGTGCAGCAGCATGCAGAGAGCAACGGTTTTTCGGTTATCCGCGCCTACACGGGGCACGGCATCGGAAGAGAGATGCACGAAGATCCGTCCGTGCCGAATTTCGGAAGAAAGGGCACGGGGGTCAGACTTCCCGAAAACTGCGTGATCTGCGTCGAACCGATGATTGCGGCGGGCAAGTGGAAGGTGCGTATCCTCGACGACGGTTGGACGGCGGTTACGTGCGACGGCAAGAGCGCGGCGCATTACGAAAATACGCTTATCGTCCGCAAAGACGGCGTGGAAATTCTGACGCTGTGAACAGAGAAAGAATATAAGGAGTGTTCCATGTCGAAAGACGACGTGATCGAAACGGAAGGCAGGGTAATCGAAGCACTTCCCAACACAACGTTCAAAGTACGGCTCAATAACGGACACGTTATTACGGCGTATATCTCGGGAAAACTGAGAATGAATTATATTCGGATCATCGAGGGCGATTCGGTGAAGCTCGAAATGAGTCCTTATGATCTGACGAAGGGCAGAATCACCTGGCGCAGCAAAAGCTGATTGTTTCTGCAAAAAAATACTACTTATAACGAGGTAACAAGATTATGAAAGTGCGTCCTTCTGTAAAACCCATGTGCGATAAGTGCAAGGTGATCAAAAGAAACGGAAAAGTTATGGTAATTTGCTCGAAAGATAAGAGCCATAAGCAAAGACAAGGTTAAAATCAGTTGACAGGTATCGTTCAGCGTGATATAATAATAATCACGGTTTTGGGAATTTTTTCCGAAAAAGCGTAAATTTAAGTCGATATTCCGCACAATCGGGGGCGGAATTCGGCTTGCTTTGCGCTCTTTTGCATAAAAAAGAAAATAATCCTTTCCGCGGGGCGTATTTTCCACTACTCCCTTCGGGAACGGAACGCATATATACAAAAAAATTTATTTCACGAAACACGGAGGTTTCAACAAGAATGGCACGTATTGCCGGTGTAGATTTACCGAGAGAAAAACGGGTCGAAATCGGTCTCACGTATATTTACGGGATCGGTCTTGCCACGTCGAAAAAGATTCTTGCCGAAACGGGCATCAATCCCGACACGCGCGTAAAAGATCTCGACGAGAACGACGTCTCGAAGCTGAGAGAGTATATCGACCATAACTATCAGGTTGAAGGCGAATTGAGAAGCGCCGTCAGCCTTAACATCAAGCGTTTAATGGAAATCGGATGCTATCGCGGCGTCCGTCACAGAAAGGGTCTGCCCGTGCGCGGTCAGAGCACCAAACGCAACGCAAGAACAAGAAAAGGTCCCCGCCGTACGGTGGCGAACAAGAAGAAGTAAGGAGATAGGTTATGGCAGAGAAGAAAAAGCCCGTTTCGCGTAAGCGGAAGGAACTTAAAAAAATAGACAGAGGACAAGTCCACATTCAGTCTACTTTCAACAATACCCTCGTTACCGTTACCGATTTGAACGGCAACGTCATCTCCTGGTCGAGCGCAGGTTCGCTCAACTTCAAGGGATCGCGCAAGGGCACGCCGTTCGCGGCGCAGATGGCTGCGGAAACGGCGCTCAAAGCGGCGAAGGAACACGGACTTCGTTATGTGGAAGTATACGTGAAAGGTCCCGGCGCGGGCAGAGAATCCGCGATCCGCGCGATCGGCAACTGCGAAATGGAAGTAACGCTCATTTCCGACGTTTCGCCCATTCCCCACAACGGCTGTCGTCCTCCCAAGCGCAGAAGAGTTTAATCAAGGAGCGAACAAATGGCTATCAATAAATATCACAAACTGAAGAGATGCAGATTTTTGGAGCTTGACCCCGCCGTGATCGGTTGCAGCAAAAAGTCGATCAGAACGTCGGGCAGAAAGGGCAGAAAGATCAGCGAATACGGCATCCAGCTCCGCGAAAAGCAGAGAGCAAAATTTATCTATTGCGTTTCGGAAAAGCAGTTCCGTCATTATTATGACGTTGCCGACAGAATGAAGGGCATCACGGGTGAAAACATGCTTTCCCTGCTCGAACGCCGTCTTGACAACGTTATTTTCAGAATGGGCGTTGCGGCGACCCGTTTGCAGGCGCGTCAGCTCGTTTCGCACGCGCACTTCACCGTAAACGGCAGAAAGGTAGACGTTCCCTCCTATATCGTGAAAGCGGGCGACGTGATCGCGGTGAGAGAAAATAAGAAAAAGAACAAGTATTTTGAACAGATTAAGACGATGAAGGTCGTAAACATGCCGAAATGGTTGGAATTCGACCCCGAAAATCTGGAAGGCAAGGTGCTTGCTCTTCCTGCCCGTGAGGACATCGACACGCAGATCGAAGAGCACATGATCGTCGAATTGTACTCCAAGTAATAAAAATCAGGAGGTAGTTTTATGATCGAAATCAGTAAAGCCCAAATCGACGTAGTGGAAAACGAAGCGAAGGATTATGCGAAAATTGTTGTCGAACCGCTCGAAAAGGGTTTCGGTCTTACCATCGGAAACTGTCTGAGAAGGATGCTGCTTTCCGCTCTTCCCGGAGCCGCAGTGCAGGGCATCAAATTCCCCGACGGAAAGGTCAAACACGAATTCTCCGCAATCGAAGGCGTAAAAGAAGACGTAACGGAGATCATTCTTAACTTAAAGCTGCTCGCGATCAAGACGAGCGTGACGGATAAAGACTATACCAAGACGCTGCGCCTTACGAAAGAAGGACCCGCGATCATTACGGCGGCGGATATTTCGCAGGACGCGGAAATCGAGATCATCAACGCCGATCAGTATATCTGCACGGTAGACAAGGGCGGCGTGATCGATATGGAAATCACGATCGGGCGCGGAAGAGGTTACAGGGCGGCGAAGGACAACAAGCAGCCCGTGATTGATTACATTCCCATCGATTCCATCTATACGCCCGTCAAGAAGGTCAATTACAACGTCGAGCCTGCCCGCGTCGGTCAGGATATCGATTACGACAAGCTGACGCTCGAAGTGTGGACGGACGGAACGTTCTCGGGCAGAGATATCGTTTCGCTTGCCGCGAAGATCATGCAGGATCAGATTTGCCTGTTCGTTGAGCTTTCCGAGTGGGGCAAGACGAACACCGTCGTCGAACCCGAGGGATCGAAACAGCAGCAAATTCTTTCCATGAAGATCGAGGAAATGGATTTCTCCGTGCGTTCTTACAACTGCTTGAAGAGAGCCAACATCCACACGGTGGAAGATTTGTGCAATAAGACGGAGGACGAGATGCTAAAAGTCCGCAATCTCGGCAAAAAATCCCTCGACGAAGTTATGCAAAAGCTGGAAGCGTTCGGACTTACGCTCGCAAAAAAGGAGGATTAACCCATGCCTGGGAAATTAGGTAGAACGACGGAGCAGAGAATAGCGATTCTGAGAAATCAGGCTTCGCAGCTCCTGTGGTACGGAAAAATCGAAACGACGGCTGCCCGCGCGAAGGAGCTTCGCAGCTACGTTGAAAAGATCATCACGAAGGCGATCAACACTTACGACGACGTTGTCGAAACGGAAATCGTCTCCAAAGACAAGAAGGGCAAGGAGATCACGACCAAGACCTATAAAGACGGTCCGAAGAAACTTGCCGCCCGTCGCGCCGTTATGGCTAAGACGTACGACTTGCAGGAGATCAAGGCGTTCAGTGAAAAGAAAAAGGACTACAAAGCCCGCACCGCCGATATTCAGCATCCGCTTATGGATAAGCTCTTCAACGAGATCGCGCCCAAATACGCGCAGCGCAAAGAAGAGTTGGGTCAGGGCGGCGGTTACACGAGAATTTATTATCTCGGACAGCGCCGCGGCGATGCAGCGGAAAAGGCAATCATCGAATTAGTTTAATGCGATCGAAAACACGGCTAAGCCGTGTTTTTTCGTGCCCGAAACAATCAATGCGCGCCCAAGCATATGCTTTGGAACGAATTTATGCGTAAAATGCCTTTATATGGGGGATCATTCCTATGTTTGAGCGTGCATAGCAAGAAAAACGGGCGAATTCGGCGCGAAAACGGAAAAAGATTTGCAAATCGGTTTTCGCCGTGCTATAATGTGGTATAAGAGAAATAAGATTTTATCGGAGGCGTTTTATGGCGGACAAGAGCAAAGGACAGAAGTTACAGGAAAAACTGTCGTACAAGAAAACCAACTATTTTGAAGTGGCGAGCGAACAGGAGCGGAAAGAAATTTTCGCTTATGCGGAAGGCTATAAAGCCTATCTCGATGCGGCGAAAACCGAGCGCGAGGCTTGCGCCGTCGCCGTCGAGGCGGCAAAGGCGAAGGGTTTCACCGAATATTCCTTCGGCGACGCGCTCAAAGCGGGTGACAAAAAATATTTCGTCAACCGCGGCAAATCGGTCGTGATCTTCCGCGTGGGAAGTAAAAATCCCGAAACGGACGGCTTCCGCGTGATCGCATCGCATATCGACGCGCCCCGTATCGACATTAAGCAGAATCCTCTTTACGAGGACGCGGGCATGTGTTTCCTCAAAACGCATTATTACGGCGGCATTAAAAAATATCAGTGGACGGCGATTCCGCTTGCGCTCCACGGGGCGGTCGTTCGCAAGGACGGCAGCAAGATCGAGCTTTCAATCGGCGAAAAACCCAACGATCCCGTGTTCTATATTGACGATTTGCTCCCGCATCTCGGCGCCGATCAAATGGCGGCGAAGGCGGGCAAGATCATCGAGGGCGAACAGCTCAACGTCGTAGTGGGCGGTTTGCCTTACGCGGACGGCGAGGTGAGCGATAAAATCAAGCTTACCGTATTGGAGTATCTTAGCAAACAGTACGGCATGTGCGAGGAGGATTTCCTTTCCGCCGAGCTTTCCGCCGTGCCTGCCTATCCCGCGCGCGATGTCGGGTTCGACCGCGCTCTCATCGGCGCGTACGGTCATGACGACAGAGTGTGCGCTTATCCCGCTATGACCGCTCTTTTAGACGGCGAAACCGATCACACCGTGCTTGCCATGCTCGTCGATAAAGAAGAGATCGGCAGCGAGGGCACGACGGGCATGCAGTGCAAGGTTTACGAAGATCTCATGGAAGAGATCGCGCTTGCGCTCGGTGCGAATTTCAGAAAGGTGCGCGCGGCGAGCAAGTGCCTTTCTTCCGACGTAACGGCGGCTTACGATCCCAACTTTGCGGGCGTGTACGAAAAGATGAATTCCGCGATGCTTTCCTGCGGAACGGCAATGTGTAAATTTACGGGCGCGCGCGGCAAGAGCGGTTCTTCCGACGCTTCGGCGGAATTCGTGGGCGAAGTGCGCAAAATGTTCGAGGAAAGCGGCGTGATTTGGCAGACGGCGGAGCTGGGTAAGGTGGACGTCGGCGGCGGCGGCACGGTAGCGAAGTTTCTTGCCAACCTCAATATCGACACGGTGGATTTGGGCGTGCCCGTCATTTCCATGCACGCGCCTTGGGAATTGATCTCCAAAGCCGATTTGTACAGTAATTACAAGGCGTTTCTTGCCTTTATGAAATAATTTTTGCTGAAAGGAGGGGAGAAGATGAACGAACAGCAACATAATGCAACCAAAAAGAAATTGCGGATGATCGGGATTATTTTGATCATCGTCGGCGGGATATGCGCGATAACGGGCTTTGTCGATTTTTCTCTTGCCATGAACAGCGAAGAGGTTCGCATGCCTACGTTGTTTTTCCTCATATTTATCGGTTCGCCGATCATGGTCGCGGGGATCATATGTCTGATTTTCGGGTTCAAAAAAGAAATCGGTACGTATATCAAGAACGAATCGGTGCCCGTGATCAACGAGGCGGCGGGTGAGTTGAAACCGGCGATCAAATCAGTCGTGAGCGCCGTTAAAGAGGGCTTGAACGGGGAAGAAAAGCAAAGCGATCGCGTTTGCTCGCATTGCGGCAAAAGCAACGACGGCGATCATGCGTTTTGCTCGTTTTGCGGCAAACCGTTGGGAAAAACGTGCCCCGTTTGCGGCGCACAGCAGGAATACGGCGACGCATTTTGCGGAAAGTGCGGCGCGAAATTAGAAAATTAAATGTTGGGCATAAAAAAACGCCGTCCGTTCGGACGGCGTTTTTTTAATTTGTTTCTTATTGCTGCACGGGAACTTCGTTGTTCTCGATCGATTTGTTGATCGCGCTCTGCGCAAGGATGTAGTTCACCCAGCCGAAACCGACCAACGAAAGAATGAGGTAAAGGATGCCGCTTCCGCCAACCTTTTCGCCCAGCTTATAGTTCCAGTAAATGCCGTAGATGCCGAAACTGATCAGCGTAAACAGGAACGCCAAACCGCCGCTTGCGGTTTTCTGTTCGGGACAGAGCGTGTTACTGTCATTCGTCAGGCATACGAACCAGTAGATGCCATAAATACCAAACGTGATGATGGTAAAGATAATGGCAAGAGCAACATTTCTTTTCTTCATAACAACTCTCCTTTTTTCGACAATTTTTTTGCCGACATTATTATTATATATGAGCATACTCATATTGTCAATGAGTTTTTACATAATTTGATATAATTTTTTTATGATCATCGCACAAAGGATAAAGGAATTGCGGCTTGAAAAACGGTATACGCAAAAAGTTTTAGCCGAATTGGTTTATTGCGATCAGTCCATGATTGCCCGTTGGGAAAAAGAGGAATGCGAACCGACGGCTTCCGCGATCGTGAACCTATCTTCCGCGCTCGAATGCTCGTGCGATTATCTTTTGGGAAGATCGGACGAGTGAAAAAATAGCCGCCCCCGCGCAACGCGCGGGGGCGGCTTTCGGTTATGTCATGTTGGGAGCAGCCCCTTGTCATGTTGAGCGCAGCCCCTGTCATGTTGAGCGCAGTCGAAACATCTTAAAAGAAGTGAGATTCCTCGACTACGCGTCGGAATGACAATAGGGGCAGGGCGGAAAGACATTCCTCACTGTCACGTTGAGCGAAGCCGAAACGTCTCAGATTCCTCGACAGGCTCGGAATGACATTCCCTGTTCCTCGACTATGCTACATCGCGCCGTGCGCTCGTGCCGCCTAAGGCGGGGCGGAATGACACAACGCACTGTCATGTTGGGAGCAGCCCCTTGTCATGTTGAGTGCAGCCTCTGTCATGTTGAGCGGAGCGCAGCGCAGTCGAAACATCTCGCGCGCAATGACAACATAGTTTGTTCTAAAATTCTTTTCTGCCGATTAACTCGTCGATCGATATTTCAAACAAATCGGCTATTTTCCATAGGTTTTCCAAATCGGGTTCAAATAATCCGTTTTCCCAATTTGAAATCCTTGATTGGGTTGCGTTCAGCTTTTTCGCAAGTTCTCTTTGGCGTAAATTTTCTGATTCCCGTAACGATTTTAAGTTTTCCGCAAATAAAAGTCGCATAATGACATTATAACAAAAATTTTCTAATAAACTTGACATATCCATTTTATGTCTATATAATACGGTGCGGAAGGAACAGTACGGCGGTTTTCTTTCGATCTTTGTCAATATACTCTTGTTTATCTTGGGATTGTGTTTTGTTGCAGCGTTCGGAAGTTTGATCTTTGCCGTAAACGTTTTTCTGAGCCGAAGGGAACGCAGACAGGCGAAAAAAATTTGCAAACGGTTTGAACGGTTGAATTGAGCCAAACGGCTCTCCGTTCGTCCGAAACGAAAAAACGCCCGACGCATTGCGTCGGGCTGTTGTATACAAAAAAACTGTGAGGGCTTTTTTTGTTGCCGACTGCCGAAGCGGGAACGGGGCAGGTGACTCCGACAAAGCTACCTTATGGCACACGCACCTTTCTGTTTAGTGCTGCTGTATCCCTACCCTGACACGGTTCGCAGGGGTGCGTTGCATAAGACCTTGTTATCAACATTCCTTACCGCGTGCAGCCTTCCACAGACGGCACCGAGAAAAGCGTTCGGTTCTGCTATAGCGGATTGCAGATACAGGGCACCGCTAACTCCCCACCTATCACAGCTCAATCAGTATACCCTAAATCGCTTCATTTGGCAAGCGTTTTTCATAAGTTTTATTTTTGCGCGTTTCCGTTTGACTTGTTTTGCGAAAAAGAGTATAATAACGCCGTAAAGAAAGGAGAGTTTTTTATGGCTGAAAATTGCACGCACGACTGTTCGACCTGTTCGAGCAGCTGTTCGGAACGAAAAAAAGAATCGCTCGTGAAACCGCTGCATAAAAAGGCGAAGGTGAAAAAAGTCATCGCCGTGGCAAGCGGAAAGGGGGGCGTGGGAAAATCGCTCGTCACCGCGCTGCTTGCGGCGCACGCGCAGAACGCGGGCTTGCGCACCGCCGTGCTCGACGCCGACATTACGGGTCCTTCCGTGCCGAAAATGTTCGGCTGCACCGAGAAAGCGGCGGGCGCGGACGACGGAATTTATCCCGTCGTTACGGAAAACGGCATGCAGCTCATGTCGATGAACTGTCTTTTGGAAAATGAGGACGACCCCGTCGTATGGCGCGGCGCGCTCATCGCGGGCGCGGCGGTGCAGTTCTGGACGGACGTTTTGTGGCGCGACGTTGAGCTGATGTTTATCGATATGCCCCCCGGCACGGGCGACGTACCGCTGAGCGTGTTTCAGTCCATTCCGATCAGCGGCATCGTGGTCGTGACCACGCCGCAGGACCTTGTCGGCATGATCGTGAAAAAAGCCGTGAATATGGCGAAGCTCATGAACGTGCCCGTGCTCGGTTTGGTGGAGAACATGAGCTATTTTGCCTGCCCCGCATGCGGAAACAAACATGAGATCTTCGGCGCAAGCAAGGCGCAGCTGCTTGCAAAAGAATATAATATTCCTTCGTATGCGCGTTTGCCCATCGATCCTGCGTACGCAACGCTTGCCGACGCGGGCAAGATCGCGAGCGCCGACACTTCGCCGCTTGCCGAGGTGTTTGCGCAGGTGGATAAAGCAAAGGGGATTGAAAAAAAGAAGTAAGAAAAAACCCACCCTTGCACGGGGTGGGTTTTCGTTTGTTCATAAGTTTTATTTTTCGACGTCGACGGGCGCGGTCTCCGCAAAGCGTTTCGTCGATTCGATCGCGCTTTCGCAGCGCGCGCGCGTTTTGTAATCGGCACTGATGGCGATGAGTCCGCCGCGCGAATCCAAAAGGTGGAAGATGAAATCGCCCATTTTCGTCTGCACGATTTTGAACGATCCGTTTCCGCCGATGTTTTTCTTATACGTTTCGATACCCGTTTTTGCGCTGGCAAGCGAGCTGTATTCGCGCCCCGGCAGCATTTTTTCGCCGTTGTTTGCGTAAAGCGAGAAGGTGAATTTTCCGCTTTCCGTTTTGGTGATCAGCCATTTTCCGTCTTTGAACGTAACCGTTTCTTTCTTTGCGTCTGCGGTTTTAGCGGCGGGTTTTGTGGTTTTTACGGATTTGCTTGCGGCTTTTTCGGTCAGCACGATTTTGGCGGGCTGTTTGGTCGTTTTCTTCGCCGTCGGTTTTTGGGGCTGCGGTTCGGGTTCTTCGGCTTTCGACGCCGCTTCTTCCTCGGCGGGCTGCTCTTTTACGGGCGCGGGCTGTTCTTCCGCCTTCGGCGCTTCTTTTTGCTCTTCGGCTGCGGGCGCAGGCGCGGCGACCTCTTCGGGTTTCGGCTCTTCCGCAGGCGCGGGCTGTTCTGCCGCAGGGGCGGTTTCTTCGGGTTTGGGTTCTTCCGCGGCGGGCTGCTCTTCCGCGGGCGCCTCGTTGGGTTCCACCGTTTCGGCGGCTTTCTTTTTGTCTTTGATTTTTACGACGATGATCGCAACGATCAGCGCGACGATCACGACGAGGATCGCGGCAAGAATGATAAGCAGCAGTTTATTTTCGAGCAGCGTTTCCAAAAATTTCGGCATCGCAAGCAAATTCATGATTTTTTCTCCTTCTTATAGTTTGTTACGATATTTTTTATCTTTATTCCTATTGTATCATATTCGTTTTTTTATGTCAACGCTTTGACAAATACTTTTCGTTAGGGTACAATGTTGTTATGAAGAAAATTTGCATTATCGGCGGCGGCGCGGCGGGGCTGGCGTGCGCCGTATTTTTGGGCAGAAAGGGCTGCGACGTAACCGTTTTGGAGCGCGGAGCGCGGTTGGGGCGCAAGCTTTCGGCAACGGGAAACGGACAGGGAAACGTGACGAACACCGCCGTGAGCGCCGAACGGTATTTTTCCGACGATCGGGAAGCGGTTAAATCCGCGCTTGCGCGGTTCGGCGCGGAAGAAACCGTTTCTTTTCTCGAAAGCATGGGCGGAATCTTTTTGAGCGATGCGCGCGGGCGCGTGTATCCCGCGTCGAAACAGGCTTCCGCCGTGACCGATCTCTTCCGCCGCGAGCTGGACGGCTTAAAAGTTCACACCGTTCTCAACGCGCATGTGAAAGATCTTGCATATCAAGAGGGTTTTAAGATCGTATGGGCGGAAGGACGTATGCGCGCCGACGCCGTTATTTTGGCGGCGGGCGGAGCTGCCGCGCCCTCGTTCGGAACGGACGGGAACGCGTATGCTTTGGCGCAAGCATTCGGGCATACGCTCGTGCCGACGCGCCCCGTGCTCGTGCAACTGCGCTGCGACAAAGAGGGCGTGCGCGGATTAAAGGGGATTCGCGTCGACGCGCTCGTGCGCGTTCTGCGGCAGAAAAAGGAGCTTTACCGTTGCAGGGGCGACGTGCTCTTCACCGACTGCGGCGTATCGGGCGACGCGGTGTTCCGCGCCTCTTCGTATGCGCAGACGGGCGACGAACTGTTGCTTGATTTCCTGCCCGACGTATCGCGCGAACGGCTTGCGCGCGCAATCGCCGCCAATCAAAACGAATTGCTTTGCATCGTCAACAATACGCTGGCGCGCACGATTCAAAAGCGCGCGAACGGCGACATGGCGCGCGTATCCGCGCTCGTGAAGGAATATCCGCTCGGCGTGACGGGGACGCTCGGATTCGACTGTGCGCAGGTCACGCGTGGCGGCATTCCGCTTTGCGAAACGGACGCGTCTTTTCAGAGTAAAAAGCGCGCGGGGTTGTATTTCGCAGGGGAAATTCTCAACGTGGACGGCGAATGCGGCGGATACAATCTGCAATGGGCGTTCACTTCGGCGTTTTGCGTGAGCGAAGCGATTGGGCGCGCATAAGGGGGCGGCATGGAATTACACAATCTGACGCTGCATATCGGGCAGAGCGAAAAAGAGTTGCTTGCGATCTGCGAAAAGAAGCTGCGCGCGCCGTGCGCCGACTTTCGTATTTTACGCAAATCGCTCGACGCGCGTGACAAATCCAAAATAAAATGGGTGTATTCGGTCGAATGTTTCGATAAACCGCAGAAGAAAACCGAGCGGGTATTTCCGCAGATCAAGGGCGAGCCGCCGCGCGCGTATATCGCGGGCGCAGGACCTGCGGGGTTGTTCTGCGCGCTGCGCCTCGTCGAATACGGAATCCGTCCAGTGCTGCTCGAACGCGGCAAACGGGTGGAAGAGCGCAGGGCGGACGTGGAGAAATTCCGCAGAGAGGGCGCGCTCGACCCCGAATCCAACGTGCAGTTCGGCGAAGGCGGCGCGGGCACGTTTTCGGACGGGAAACTCAATACGCAGACGCACGGCGGCTATAACCGCGACGTGATCGAAACGTTTTTGCGGTTCGGCGCGCCCGAAGAAATCGGCTATCTTTCCAAACCCCATATCGGCAGCGACAGGCTTTTTTCGGTCATTCGGCGAATGCGCGCGCATTTGCTTGAAGCGGGCGCAGAATTGCGGTTCGGCGGAAAGCTCACCGACGTTACCGTCAAAGACGGTGTTCTGCGCGGCGTGGAGGTAAACGGAACGCGCGAGGATGCCGACGTTCTCGTGCTCGCTATCGGGCACAGCGCGCGCGATACGTTTGAAATGCTGCATCGCCGCGGCTTTTCCATGGAGCAAAAGGAATTTGCGGTCGGCGTGCGGATCGAGCATTTGCAGGCGGAAATCGGCAGGGCGCAATACGGGAGCCTTTATACGCGGCTTCCCGCCGCGGAATACAAGTTGGTTTCGCACGCGGGCGAACGGGCGGCGTATACGTTTTGCATGTGTCCGGGCGGAAGCGTGATCGCGTCGGCGTCGGAAGAGGGCGGTTTGGTCGTAAACGGCATGAGCGATTACGCGCGCGACGGCGTAAACGCCAATTCGGCTTTGGCGGCGCAGGTGAAAAAAAGCGATTTCGGCAGCGATCATCCGTTGGCGGGCGTGGCGTTTCAGCGCAAAATCGAGCGGGCGGCGTATGCGGCTGCGGGCGGCGGATACCGCGCTCCCGTGCAGCTTGCGGGCGATTTTCTTGCGGGCAGAGAAAGCGCGCGTTTTGCAAGCGTACTGCCCACTTATGCGCCCGAAACGGCGTTTGCGCCCGTAAACGCCTATCTGCCCGCCGCCCTGTGCGATACGCTCAAAACGGCGCTCTGCGACATGGATAAACGGTTAAAGGGGTTCGCCTGCCCCGACGCGGTGCTTACGGGGGCGGAAACGCGCACCAGCTCTCCCGTGCGCATCTTGCGCGGCGAGGATTTGCAATCGAGCGCGGCGGGCGTGTATCCCTGCGGCGAAGGGTGCGGCTATGCGGGCGGAATCACTTCCGCGGCGGCGGACGGGCTGCGCGTGGCGGATGCGATCGCGCGGCGGTATATAGGAGAATGACGGCATGCAGATTATCGCATATGAAGAGCGTTACGAAGAACAGGCAAAGGATCTGCTTGTGGAGTTACAGCGCTATTTGGCGTCGCTCGACAAGCGCGGCGTTCTCGTCGTAAAGGATGCCTTCCGCGACGGGTATTTCGGAATGGTTCGTGATGAAATTGCAAAACACGGCGGAAAAATCCTGCTTGCAGTGAACGGGGAGAAAGCGGTCGGAATGGTCGTCTGCAAGCTGCTTGCGGACGGCGGCGAGGCGGTGTTCACCACTTCCTGCCCGAAAACGGGGTTTATATGCGATCTTGTCGTGACCGAATCGGAACGGGGGCGGGGGATCGGAAAAGCGCTGCTTGCGGCGGCGGAACGCTATTTTGCGGAACACGGCTGCGCGTACGCGCAACTCGAAGTGTTTGCTCCCAACGCAAAAGCGGGAGAATTATACCGTAAAGCGGGATACGAAGTAAATTGTTTGTATTTGTCGAAATCGATTAAGTGAGAAAATTTTAATCAAACATGTTGATTTTATCGCGTTTTAATAATTTTATCACAGAATAAACACTTGCAGGGTTTATAGTGTAGCCATACAAAACAAATACGCACACTCTCAATTTTTTCATATTCTCTCAGCGGAACGTCTCGTGCTTGCACGGGGCGTTTTGCTTTGCTAAGAGCCCCTCATGTCATTCCGCCCCGCCTTAGGCGGCACGAGCGCACGGCGCGATGTAGCGCAGTCGAGGAACAGGGAATGTCATTCCGAGCCTGTCGAGGAATCCGAGATGTTTCGGCTTCGCTCAACATGACAGGGTGGAAGACTTCGCTCAACGTGACAGAGTGGAGTGTGCGCTCAACGTGACAGAGTGGAGTGTGCGCTCAACGTGACAGGGTGGAAGACTTCGCTCAACATGACAGGGTGGAAGACTTCGCTCAACGTGACAAAGCGGAGTGTGCGCTCAACATGACGGTGGGGCGTTCAAGCTGACAAAAAAGCGTTTTGAAATTCACAAAAAAATTTTTCTTAATTCTATTGCAAACTAAAACATTTTATGTTAAAATAAAGCAAACAAAAAATATTTTTTGTGGGGGAAAAATAGAATGGGGAAAACGGTTAAAATCGTTTCGCTTGCGCTCGGTTCGCTTTTATTTGCGGCGGCGTTTGCGGCGTGCGGCAAAACTGCCGACGTAAAAAAGACTGCGGGCGATCGCATTTGTTACGACAATCTCGGCGGTGCAACGTCGTATCTTGCGGAAGCCGATACGCAATCGGTCGTAAAGGGTGCGAAAAATATCAAAGGGTACGACAAAGACGGAGCGGAAGTTCCCTATGCCGAAATAGCGACGTACGATGCGGCTTCGGGTACGTTTACGGCGGTTTCCGCGGGTAGAATTTCGTGCACAGCGGACGGCGTTTCGTATTCGATCGAAGTCGTTCCCGCGTACGTGACCGATCCCAAAAACCAGTATAAGGGCAACGTCGACGATATGTCGCTCGAAAACGGCGCGCAGTTCCTCGGAAACACGCACGATCCTTCTTATCTCGAAACCAAAGACGAGAACGGCAACCCCGTTTATTATCTGTTTTCCACGGGCTGGGCGACGGGGAACGACGTGCACGTTTCTTACGACGGCATGCTGAATTGGGAGTACGCGGGCAAGACGACGCAGACGGACGATTACGACAATGCGGCGATCTTTCCCGACGAACTCAAAGAATGGATGAATTCGACGAATAACGGGGGCGATTTGCAATGGTGGGCGCCCGATATCGTCGAGGCGCAGGGCGGCGGTTATTGGCTGTATACCTGCCTTGTCATGGCGGACAGCCGCATGCCCCTTCTTACGAGCACGCGCCCCGCGTCGTTCACGCCTTCCAACGTGCGTTACTCGCGCGCGTGCATCGTCATGTATCATATCAAGGATTTGAACATGATCGGCGGCGACGGCGCGGCGGAATATAAGGGCGTGTTGATGCAGTCGGCGATCCCGCAGAACAGCGTCGGGGCGATCGACGTAAACGGGATCGATCCGCAGATCATTTACGATACGAACGGCAACATGTTTATGGCGTTCGGATCGTTCGGAACGGGAAATTGGCTGATCGAGCTCGATCCGCAAACGGGCTTGCGCAAGGACGGCGGCAACGATTGGCACGATTGGGAAGAGATCCGCACGTTCCGCAACGAAGTCGTTTCGGGCGACGGGGAAAAATCGGGTTCGGGTTCGCTAACCGCAACGCACGTTTACGCGGAATTTACGCAGAAAAAGACGTTTGAGCACCCGTATTACGGCAGAATGCTTTCGCTCGGCGCTATGGAAGCGCCCGTCATCGCCCGCCACGACAACGTGAAAATCGCCGACGAAACGGCGGAATACGACGCTGCGGGCGATCCCGTCGGCGCGGAGAGCAAAACCTATTATTATTCCATGCACTCGTATAACGGACTCGACGACCACTATCAGATGTGGGGCGGCAGAAGCGAAAGCGTGCAGGGCGCATACCTTTCGGCGGGCGGCGGCATCGTGTACAACGTCGGCGTAGGGAACGCGGCGAACGAAGGCAACAAGTATATGGGCGGATTCGATTGGCAGGCGTCCTCGAAGGTGCCTTCCTGCAAAGAATACGCCGCTTGCCTGACGGGGCATAACGATCTGTTTACAACGCAAAGCGGCGTCAGCATGGCGGCGTATATCGTGCGCAAGCATACGGCGACGGGGCAGTTTTTGGTGCAGAACCATCAGTATTATCTCAACAGCAAAGGCGATATTTGCATCAATCCCAACCGCTACGGCGGCGAGATCGACCGCAGCGTTTCCGAAGAAGAGCTTTTTGCGCTGACCGATAACGGCAAGTTTGAAATGGTCGTTTTGACGAACGCGGCGGATTGGAACCGCAACGGATCGAGCGGAACGATCAACAATCTTTCGCAGACGGTCACGCTCGACAAAGAAACGCATCGGATTTTGCGCGGCGGCAGTCCGATCGGCAGTTGGGTCATGTACGGAAAAGGCTATATCAAATTTACGTTCGACGCAACGCTCAAAGGCTCGAACGGAACAGATAGCGGCGAAACCGTATATTACGGCGTGGTGCGTCCTGCATGGCTTGCAAACCGCAACCGTTCGGGATTCACGATTTCGTGCATGGGAAACACGCAGGGCACGAAGCGCAGCATGGCAATGTTTCTGAACAGCTATCCGACCATAACGGGCGAAGAACTGCAAGGATAAAGAAAAAACCGTTCCGAAAAGGGTAGCTGTTATAGGGATTTCCTTGTGAGAAAAGAATTAGCGCACTGTCTTCGCTTGCGAAGTATAGTGCGCTATACTTTGTTAAAAATTAGAAAGATAAATTGAAATTTACTTATTTCGTCAAGCAGTCAATTTCTTTTTGTAGGTTTGCTAAAAATGAGCCGGCGTGAGCACCGTCCATTTGAGTATGATGAAATTGAAAAGACAGCGCCAACGTATACTTAAACATTGATTTTTTGTATCTGCCCCAAAGGATAAAAGGATTATTGAAAATACCGCTATTCATACCCACAGCGCCGTCGATTTCCACATTTACGATTGCAGACGTACCGATTACCATACTTTCCGTTAAATCCCGATTTTCACAAGTTTCCGCAACCTGAGATGTGTATTGCAAATAATCTTGATTAAACTTCGCCAAATCGTTGTTAAATAGAATGTCGCAAGAACTGACTTCTCCGTCTTTATTTTTTACAATAGTATTAACTGCAATAGTGTCATATTGCATTAACTTATTGCCTACGGGAAGAATATAAAATTCTTTTATTCCTGCGGCGGCTTTACCTATGCAATAATCGAGTAACATATTGAATTTGAGTTTATTCTTTTTGCTCAATTTTACAAGACGCGTTACGTTAATTGTTTTGAAAAACGTTACCATAGGATTCGGCGCGCTCATCCACAATTCAAATGCCGCCGCTCGCGTTGTTTGATTTGGTTCGATTTCTTTTACCATTTAATTCTCCGCTAAATTACAGTTTATCGTATAATCATTATAGCATAACCGTAATAAAAAAGCAAGGATAGTTTATCCTTGCTTTAATCCCTATGAAATACACCGAAAAGGAACGGTTTTTTCTTGCTTACACGAACAGCGTTTCAAACTCGTTGGTATGTGCGCCCGTTAAAGCGTTATATAAATCGTTGGCGCGCACGTCGAGGGCGAAACAGGCGGTGGCGTCTTTGCCGAGCAGCGCAAAGTCGCTGCGGCGCGTGACGGCGGGGAAGCTCCCTTCGCTCAGCGCGGCGAGCAGCTCCTGCGCGTCTTGTTTTTTTACCGCAAGAACGTTGTGGTAAAGGGGAGCGGAAAGCCATTCTTTCACGTCTTTGAGCCGTATGCCGAGGAAGTTTTGCAATAAGATGCGTTTTAACCGCGCGCGCGTGTAGCGTTTCGAGGCGGTAATGTCGATCAAGCGGTCGTAATCGGGATTGCTGCGCGCCATCGATTTAAGTCTGTTTTCCAACCCTTCGGAACAGTCGGGAGCGAGCGCGATCTGTTCGGAAGGCGCGTTCAGGAGCGAACAAAGCGCGGCGGTTTTGTAGGCGGTCGGGCGGTAGGCGAGCGCGTCGGCAAGCACGCTTTCGGGCAAATTGCGTTTGAGCGCTTTTTTCGCGCTCCGCGTATTTTGCCCGAGCAGACCGCGCAGCGCGGTAGCGGAAGAAAGATTTTTGTATACGGTCGTATCCGCATAGCCCGCGCCCGTCCGCAGCAGGGGCAGGGGTTCGACGGCGCTACCGTAAAAAAGCAGACTGCGGCAGTATTCCACGCCCAAGATATTGTTCGGGGAGGAGAGCAGCGCCTCGTCGAGCGCGCCGCCGAGCGATTTAAGCGCTTCGTAGCGGGCGCGAATATAAGATGCGCCGTCCTTCATATGCTGCTGCAAAACGGTTTTGAACGTTTTATCCTCACGCAGCGTTTCGCGCGCGGTCGCCAAAAAGCTTTCCTTCGTGCCGCTTTCGCAGCCGAAAGCCAGTGTTGTGACGGACGGAATCTCGCCGATCAGCTTCACGGCGCCGCGGGCGAATAATTCGGCGGGCGCTGCCGCGAACGCCGCGGGCAGTTCGGTTACGATATCCGCGCCGTTTTCTACGGCGTGGCGCGCGCGCACGCGTTTATGGAACACGCTTTCTTCCCCGCGCTGCGTAAAGTTTCCGCTCATCACGCATAAAATCTTATCGCAGCCGCTCGTTTCCCGTATCTTGCTCAGCTGCGCCCTATGTCCGTTATGAAAGGGATTATATTCACAAATTACCGCACAGATTTTCATTTTTTGCCCGCGTCCTCTTTACAATTCTTTTCAAAAGGTGTATAATTCATTCGTGCCGCTCTGCAATCCATTATACTACGGCGGCGCGAAAAAAGAAAGGTATTTCGGAGAAAAGAAGATGGCATTATTGGACAAGGTGAAAAAAATCGGCAGAAAAATTGCCGAAACGGGTACGTTTGCGGAAAGTTTGAAGGCAAGAGCGGGCGAAAAGAACCGCAAGATCGTCTTGTGCGAGGGTGAAGATAAGCGCGTCGTCGAAGCGGCGGCGGCTTGCGTGCAGGACGGCGTGGCGCGCATCGTGCTGCTCGGCAACGAAGAGCAGATCAAAGCGGCGAATCCCAACGTCGATCTCACGGGCGTGGAAATAATCGATCCCGTAGCGTCGCCCGATTTCGAGGAGTACGTCGATCTGCTGTACTCTCTTCGCAAGGGCAAGGGGCTGAGCGAAATGCAGGCGCGCGAGCTTGCCAAGGACAACACCTTTTTCGGCGCGCTCATGCTCAAACGCGGCGAGGCGGACGGGCTTGTTTCGGGTGCGTGCCACTCCACGGCGAATACGCTGCGTCCCGGCTTGCAGGTGATCAAAACCGCCGAGGGCGCGTCCGCCGTTTCGAGCTTTACGCTGCTTGTGCCGCCGTTCGGGGGCAATAAATATATCGAGGACGACGTGATTTTCTTTGCGGACAGCGGTCTGAATCCCACGTACACGGCGGAAGGGCTTGCCGATATGGCGATCGATACCGCGAACAGTGCGCGGGAGATCGCAGGATTCGAGCCGCGCGTTGCGATGCTTTCGTTCTCCACGATGGGCAGCGCCCGTCACGACAACGTCACGCTCGTGCAGGAAGCGACGCGGATCGCCAAAGAAAAAGCGCCCGAGCTGTTGATCGACGGCGAATTGCAGTTCGACGCCGCGCTCGTTCCCGAGGTCGCGCAGATCAAAGCGCCGAAGTCGCCCGTTGCGGGACGCGCCAACGTGTTTATCTTCCCCGATCTTTCGGCGGGAAATATCGGTTACAAAATCGCCGAGCGTTTGGGCGGATTTCAGGCGATCGGTCCGATCTGTCAGGGCTTTGCCAAACCGATCAACGATCTTTCGCGCGGATGCAAATCGGCGGACATCGTGTGCGCGGTGGCGGTAACGGCGTTGCAGGCAAAATAAAACCGCCGCACGGTTTTGTAAAAAACAAATTTACGGGAAAGAAAATCATGAAAGTTTTAGTCATCAACGCGGGGAGTTCCTCGCTGAAATATCAGCTGATCGATATGCGGACGGAAGAAGCGATCGCAAAGGGTACGTGCGAACGCATCGGCATAACGGGCGGCAAGCTTACGCATAAGGCAAACGGGCAGAGCTTCGTGTTCGAGAAGGAGATGAAGAGCCACACCGACGCGATCGCGCTCGTGCTGGAAAAACTGACCGACAACGCGGTCGGCGTCGTCAAATCGATGGACGAGATCGACGCGGTGGGGCATCGCGTCGTCGCCTCGGGCGAAGAGTTTACGAAAACCACGCTCGTGACCGACGAAACCATGAAGGTGCTTGCTACGCTCTCCGAGCTTGCGCCGCTGCACAATCCGCCCGCGATTTTGGGGATCGAAGCCTGCCGCGCCGTTATGCCCGCGAAAAAAATGGCGATGGTGTTCGATACTTCGTTTCATGCAACGATGCCCGATTACGCTTATCTGTACGGCATCGATTACGACGATTATAAGCAGTATAAGGTGCGGAAATACGGATTTCACGGCACGTCGCACGCTTTCGTATCGGGCGAGGCGGCAAAGTATCTCGGCAAGAATCCCGCGGATTTGAAAATTATCACCTGCCACCTCGGGAACGGGTCGTCAATCTCGGCGGTAAAGGGCGGCAAGTGCATCGATACTTCTATGGGCTTTACGCCGCTTGCGGGCGTGCCCATGGGTACGCGCAGCGGCGATATCGACTGCGCGGCGGCGGAGTTTTTATTCCGCAAAAAGGGCATGAACATGCAGGAAGGCATGAACTACCTCAATAAAAAATGCGGCATGCTCGGACTTTCGGGTGTTTCGTCCGACTTCCGCGATCTGACGGCGGCTTGCAAGGAAGGAAACGAGAGAGCGCGCATCGCGCTTGACTGCTTCGCCTATGCCTGCAAAAAGTACGTCGGCGCGTATATGGCGGCGCTCGGCGGACTCGATTGCATCGTGTTTACCGCAGGGGTGGGCGAGAATACGCCTTCCGTTCGGGCGGCGGTGCTTGCGGATATGCAGGCGTTCGGGATCGTTCTCGACGAAGCCGAAAACAACCGCGGCAACGACGGCGCGATCCGCGAGATTTCCGCGAAGGATTCGCCCGTCAAGGTGCTCGTGATTCCCACGAACGAAGAACTTGTCATCGCGCGCGAAACGGCGCAGGCGGTCGGCTCGTAAAATAAAGAAAATTTTTCCGAATTGGGCGTAAAAGTGATTGACAAAAGCACGGAAATTATTTATACTCATAAGGAAATGAACGCGCGCGTCCGCTTTTTCGGCGCGTTGCGGACGCAAGAGAGGTGAGTACATGGCAGTCCCCAAGAGAAAACAATCGAAAAGCAGAACGGGCAAACGTTTTGCGAACTATAAGGCGCATGCGGAAACGCTCGTAGAGTGCCCTCATTGCCACGGGCTGAAAGTGGCGCATAAGGTCTGCAAGAGCTGCGGTTACTACGACGGAAAAGAAATCGTTGCGCAGGAAACCGAAACCAAGTAAAAACGGGTTTACGGTGTATTCCATCGGAAGAAAAGCAAAGCAAGGATAATTCTTTATCCTTGCTTTTTTCTTTTGAATATTGTTTTACCGTTCGGAAAAGAAAAACCGTCCGTACCCGAAAGGGGTGCGGACGGTCGTTTTGTTTTGATTAAACGCGTTCCACTTTGTCGCTTTTAAGGCATCTTGCGCAAACGTAATCGTTGGTCACTTTTCCGTCTTTCACATAAGATACTTTCTGCACGTTCGCCTTAAAGGTTCTTCTCGTCTTGCGGTGCGAGTGGCTGACGTTGTTTCCCGACGTTTGTCCCTTTCCGCAGATGCTGCATACTCTCGACATATTTTTTACCCTCCGCTCAGGTTCTTTTCATTCTGTAACGGTTTCCCGTCAGCAAACATCATACCATTATTTCCGAAAAAAAGCAATAAAAAACATTGTATTTTCAGAAAATTTTTTGAAGTTCGGTAAAAAAATGCAGAATATGCTTGCAATATTTGCCATAATAAGGTAGAATAGAGTACGAGGTTCGGAAAGCTATGTCGGTTATCACGAGTAACGCTTACGGAAAAATTTCTATATCCGATTTGGCAATCGCCAAAGTGGCGGCGCAGGCTGCGGTGGAAAGCTATGGCATCGTGGATACTGTCGCGCGCCGTTTTTCCGATACGCTTGCCGAACTCCTCAAAAAAGATGCGGGAGGCAAGGGCGTGCGCGTTGTCACGTCCGGAAACCGAATTACCATCGATGTCGCCGTTGTCGTCAAATACGGCGTTTCGATCGAAGCCGTGGCGGAATCCTTAAAAGAAGGCGTTAAGTATAAGGTCGAGCGTTTTACGGGCATGATCGTCGATTCGGTAAACGTCAATATCGTCGGTTTGAAACCATAATCCTCCGTCTCCGCATGTTTATAACAAACGGGAGATTCTTTCATGTCAAAAACGATAAATTGCGGAACTTTTCGTAAGATGGTTCTCGTGGGCGCGAAGCAGCTCGAAAGCAATCGGGCTAAGGTCGACGCGCTCAACGTGTTCCCCGTACCGGACGGAGATACCGGTACGAATATGTCGCTCACGATGCAATCCGCCGTCAAGGAGCTGAACTCCACGGCGGCAAGCGATTTTCCTGCCGTATGCGACTGTATTTCCAAAGGCGCTTTGCGCGGTGCGCGCGGTAATTCGGGCGTAATTTTATCACAGATTTTCCGCGGCATCTGTTCGGTGCTGCATAACGTAAAAGCCGAGGTGGACACCAAAACGTTCGCCAAGGCGTTGGAAGCGGGCACCAAAGTGGCTTACGGCGCCGTTTCCATTCCCAAAGAGGGCACGATTTTAACCGTCGTGCGCATGATGAGCGAATTTGCCGTGAAGAACGCGGGCAAAAACCGCGAATTCGAGGCGTTCCTTCCCGCCGTCATCAAAGAGGGCGACAGGGCGCTCGCCATGACGCCCGATCTTTTGCCCGTACTCAAAAAAGCGGGCGTCGTCGATTCGGGCGGCGTGGGCTTAATGACGATCATGCGCGGATTTTTGGCGGCGCTTACGGGCGACGAAGTCGTGACCGAGCTGCCGGGTGAAAGCGACCAACAGGCGCAGGATACCGAGTTCGGCGACAATTCTGACATTATCAACATGGATTTGGGCGATATTCAGTATGCTTATTGCACCGAATTCTTTATTATCAACTTGAAAAAATCGACGACGCTTGCCGATATCGACCGATTAAGGGAAGATTTAATGGGTTTGGGCGACAGCGTGATCTGCATCGGCGATTTGGAGATGGTAAAAGTGCATGTGCACACCAACCGCCCCGGCGTGGCGCTCACCTATGCGCTCGAATTGGGCGAGCTGGACCGTCCCAAAATCGAGAATATGCTCGAACAGAACCGAGCGCTCAAAGCAAAAATCGAGGCGGAAAAGAAAGATCAGGGCATGCTCGCCGTCTGCGCGGGCGGCGGTCTTTCGGATATTTTCAAGGATTTGTTCGTCGATCGCGTGATCGAAGGCGGACAGACGATGAACCCTTCGGCTTCCGACATTGCCACGGCGGTGCAGAAAATCAACGCCGACAACGTGTTCGTCTTTCCCAACAATAAAAATATTATTTTGGCGGCGGAACAGGCGAAGGCGCTTGTCGAAAACCGCACGATCCACGTTATTCCCACCAAAAACGTGCCGCAGGGCTTTGCCGCGGCGTTGGCGTTCAGTCCCGACGCGAGCGCGGAAGAAAATAAAACGAATATGATCCATTCGCTCGACAATATCCGCGCGGGACAGGTTACGCACGCCGTCCGTACGACCAAAGTAAACGGATTTTCGATCAAAGAGGGCGACATTATCGGTTTGGACGATAAAAAGATCCTTGCCAAGAGCGAAAATGTCGACGAGGCGGTGCTCAAGCTCCTCGATAAGCTCAAAGACGAAACGCACGAGGTCATTTCGCTCTATTACGGCGAAGGCGTAAAGGAAGAAGAAGCCGCCGCGCTTGCCGAAAAAGTGCAGGAAGCGTTCCCCGATTGCGATATCGACTATCATTACGGCGGACAGCCCGTGTACTATTATATTCTTTCCTTGGAATAAACTGACAAAAGAGCGGCGCGCCCGCTCTTTTTGTTTTTAAGCGCATGGGTGAGGAGGAGATGTCTCGACTTCGCTCGTCATGACAGTTAAAAAAATGACATGACGGAAAAAATACAACAATTTTGTCATTCCGAGAAGGAAAGCGGTTTGTCATTCCGAGAAGGAAAGCGGTTTGTCATTCCGAGAAGGAAAGCGGTTTGTCATTCCGAGAAGGAAAGCGGTTATGTCATTCCGAGATGAAACACGGCTTGTCATTCCGAGCTGGAAAGCGGTTTGTCATTCCGAGATGAAACACGGCTTGTCATTCCGAGCTTGCCGAGGAATCTTTCCTTTATTATAATATATTGAATAAAAAATCATGAAAATATCTCAGCTTCGGAACATAACCGAGAAACGCGCAAAAGAATTTGAAAAATTGGGGATAAGCGATACGGACGCGCTGATCCGCTATTTTCCGCGCGCTTATCTCGATATGACCGACCGCGTTTCTCTGCGCGAGGTGTTTCATAACGATACGGCTTTGATCGCCTGTACGCTCGTCGCCGTCGAGCCTGTGCGAAAGGGTGCGCGCACGCGTTACGTACGGGCGCGGTTTCAGCAAAACGGCGATTATTTTACGGCAATTTGGTTTAATATGCCGTACGTTTATCACAATTTGAAAACGGGCGATTATTTGCTCTACGGGCGCGTGCAGAACCGTTACGGGCAGCCTTCCGTCGTCAATCCGACGTTTGAGCGGTTGGAACGCAACGTTCGGTTAAAAGGGCTTGTGCCCGTTTATCCGCTGCACGGATCGCTCACGCAGCGCACCGTACGCGAAAGCGTGCAGCATGCGTTAGCCGCGGAAAAAATAACGTCGGTCATTCCGCCGCAGCTGTGCGCGAAATACCGTCTTTCCGATCTTTCTCGGGCATTTTCTGCCGTTCATAAGCCCCAATCGCACGAAGAAATGCGTTCGGCGGCGGAGCGGATCGCGTTGGAAGAGTATTTTATACTGCTTTCGGCGTTCAAACTCATCAAGGGCGACGCGAACGAAGCACGGATCAACCGCTATTCCGTCACCGAGCGCGACGTTGCGGAGTTTGAAAAACGCTTTACGTTTGCCTTCACCGCAGGGCAGCAGGCGGCGGTGCGCGCCGTGTTCAACAACGTGCACGCGCCGACGGTGATGAACCGCCTGTTGCAAGGCGACGTCGGCAGCGGCAAAACCGCCGTGGCGCTTACGGGCATCTTTATGGCGGTGAAAAGCGGTTATCAAGCTGTATATCTTTCTCCGACCGAAGTGCTCGCCGCGCAAAACTTCGGATTGCTGCAAAAAACCTTTCCGGAATACCGGGTGGGGTATCTTGCGGGGTCGGCTACCGCCAAAGAAAAGCGCGAAGTAAAAGCGGCGCTCGCCGCAGGGGAAATCGATATTTTGTGCGGTACGCACGCCGTACTGCAAAGCGACGTCGTGTTTTGCAATCTTGCCTTCTGCGTATGCGACGAACAGCACCGTTTCGGTGTGGCGCAACGCAATATATTGAGCGAAAAAGGACAAAAACCCGACGTTCTCGTCATGTCGGCAACGCCTATCCCGCGCACGCTTTCGCTTATTTTTTACGGCGATCTCGATATTACGATCATTCCCGATAAGCCTAAGGAGCGGCAGGAAATTTCCACCGCGCTGATCTCCGAACGCAAGTACGACGATATGCTTTCCTATATCCGCGGCGAGGTGCAAAAGGGCAAACAGGCTTATTTCGTCTGTGCGAAAATCGAGGACGACGAGGGGGAGGTTACTTCGGTGACGGAGCTATTTGAGGAGCTGAAAGGGCGGTTGCCCTCGGTGCGGTTCGCGCTGTTGCACGGGCGCATGAAGGAGAAAGGGAAAAACGAAACGATGGCGGCGTTCAAACGCAAGGAAATCGACTGCCTTGTTTCGACCACGGTCATCGAGGTCGGCGTCGACGTGCCCGACGCTACCATTATGGTGATCATGAACGCCGAGCGATTCGGGCTTTCGCAGTTGCACCAGCTGCGCGGACGCGTCGGACGGGGGAGCGATAAGAGTTGGTGTTTTTTAACGGTCGGCGGGGGCGGCGAGGAAGCGCTCGAACGGCTCAATATTTTGAAAAGTACGACCGACGGTTTCGCGCTTGCCGAAAAGGATTTGGAGCTGCGCGGCGGCGGCGATTTTTTGGGGACGCGCCAAAGCGGAAAATTTTTAAGCGAAATCAAGAATCTGCGTTACGGCTCGGAAGTGATCTTCCAAGCGAAAAAACTTGCCGACGAAGCACTCGAAGGGCGGCTCAACTTCGAGGAAATTAAACGCGCCGCTATGCAAAAATACGAAAGTTTGAAAGATGTGGTACTAAATTAAAAAAGCGCCGTTGCTTTTGCAA
>CAJUGP010000019.1:0-8610 GCA_910586365.1 uncultured Christensenella sp.
AAGCATGGCTCAGGGTGACAAGCATGGCTCAGGGTGACAAGCATGGCTCAGGGTGTGGGGCAACATGTCATTCCGAGCGAAGTCGAGGAATCTTGATAAACAGGTGCCATCGTAAATTTGTCAAATAATTTGTCCCATAAGCCGAAAATCCTTTGACAAGCTTAAAAAAAAATGGTATCCTTATAAGGTCGTTTGCGAGGAATTGCGCTCTCCACGCATCTCTTGGCAAAACGAGACAAAAATCCATAGGAGGATAAACGTAAATGGAAAAGCAGGAAATCATTCAAAAGTTTGCTTCGCACGAGGGTGACACGGGTTCTCCCGAGGTTCAGATCGCGCTTTTAACCGAGCGCATCAACCACCTGAACGAGCACCTCAAAGAGCACAAGCACGACAATCATTCCCGTCGCGGACTTTTGAAAATGGTCGGTAAACGCCGCGGTCTTTTGGATTACCTCAAAGCCAAAGACATCGAACGTTACAGAGCCGTTGTTGCGGCGCTCGAACTCAGAAAGTAAGAACGGAAAGAGCGGTTTCGTCCGCTCTTTTTCTTGTGTGAGCAAGCGGAAACATCGCTTCGCCGTCACGGGGCGGCGCGGCAAAGAAATAAGGAGTATATGTTATGGCAACCAACTACAAAGAATTCAAAACAGTGATCGGCGGCAGAGAGGTCGTCGTGGAAACGGGCAAATATGCCGAACAAACGAACGGCATGTGCGTCGTCCGCTGCGGCGAGACCGCCGTTATGGTAACGGTTTGCATGTCGGCGCAGCCGCGCGAGGGCATGGACTTCTTCCCTTTGCAGGTCGATTACGAAGAGAAAATGTTCGCCGTCGGTAAAATCCCCGGCGGATTCAAGCGCCGCGAGGGCAGAGCGAGCGATAAGGCGATCTTAACGGCGCGCTTGATCGACCGCCCCCTGCGTCCGCTCTTCCCGAAGGGGCTGTTTAACGACGTCGTGGTCATTGCAACCGCGCTTTCCGTCGAACCCGACATTGCGCCCGAACCGCTCGCCATGATCGGTTCTTCCATTGCGCTGGCGATTTCCGATATTCCTTGGGCAGGTCCTACGGGTTCGGTCGTCGTCGGTTTGGCAGACGGGCAGTACGTGATCAACCCCGACGCCGCGCAGCGCGAAAAGAGCACCATTCACCTCAACCTTGCCGGCACGAAAGACGCGATCCTCATGATCGAGGCGGGCGCGGACGAAGTGACGAACGAAGAAATGGTCGGCGCGATCATGTTCGGTCATCAGGAAATCAAGAAGATTTGCGCGTTTATCGAGGACGAGATCGTTCCCGCCGCGGGCAAACCCAAAAAGCAGATCGAGCTTTATCATATCCCCGAGGAAATCGACAACGCCGTCCGCGCGTATGCGGGCAAAAAGATCGATTGGGCGATTGAAACGTTTGACCGTCAGGAACGCGAAGCGCGTCAGGCGCAGGTCGAAGAAGAAATTCTTGCGCACTTTGCGGAAATTTATCCCGAAAACAAGCGCGAAATAAAAGACAGCGTTTATTATCTCACCAAAGAGAAAGTCCGCGCGAAGATCTTCGATAAAGGCATCCGTCCCGATGGAAGAGGCTTGAAGGACGTGCGTCCCATTTGGTGCGAACGCCACCCCCTGCCCCGCGTACACGGCAGCGCGATCTTCACGAGAGGGCAGACGCAGACGCTTACGACCTGCACGCTTGCGATGCTTGCCGAAGCGCAGAAGCTCGAAGGCTTGGATGACGAAACGGCAAAACGCTATATGCACCAATACAACTTCCCCGGCTACTGCACGGGCGAGGCGAAGGCGTTGAGAAGCCCCGGCCGCCGCGAAATCGGGCACGGCGCGCTCGCAGAACGCGCGCTCATTCCCGTTCTTCCTTCCGAACAGGACTTCCCTTACGCGATCCGCGTGGTGAACGATATTCTCTCTTCCAACGGCTCTTCGTCGATGGCGTCGGTGTGCGGCTCCACGATGTCGCTTATGGACGCGGGCGTGCCGATCAAAGCGCCCGTGGCGGGCGTCGCCATGGGATTGATCAAAAATCAGGAAACGGGCGAATTCCGCGTGCTGACCGATATTCAGGGACTTGAGGACTTCCTCGGCGATATGGACTTCAAGGTCGCGGGAACGACCAACGGCATTACCGCCATTCAGATGGATATTAAGATCAAGGGCATTTCCGAAGAGATCATGCACACGGCGATCGAACAGGCGAACGAGGGCAGACAGTTCATTCTCTCCAAAATGCTCGAATGCGTACCCGAAGTCGCGCCCGAAATGAGCAAATACGCGCCCCGTATCATTTCCTTCCATATCGATCCCGAAAAAATCGGCGACGTGGTGGGCAAGCAGGGCAAAGTCATCAATTCCATTATCGCGGAAACGGGCACCAAGATCGACATCGAGGACGACGGCACCGTTTGCATTGCGTCTTACGGCGACCCCGAAGCGGCGAAACGCGCGAAAGCGATCGTCGAGAGCATCGTGCGCGATCCCGAAGTGGGAGACATGTTTATCGGCAGAGTCGTGCGCATTCTTTCGACCATGGGCGCGTTCGTAGAGTTTGCTCCCGGAAAAGACGGCATGATCCATATTTCCAAAATGGCGGACCGCCGTATCGAAAAGGTGGAGGACGTGCTTTCGGTGGGCGACGTCGTGAAGGTGAAAATCATCAAGATCGGCGAAAAGGGCATCGACTTCAAGCTGCTCGAAAAAATGTAAGAAAGAACGGTTACGAAAGAAAAATCCCGCAAAGCAAGCGGGATTTTTTTGCACGGCGCGGATATTTTTATTGACAAATTCGCGTAAGTGGTTTATGATAAAAAGAACTTGAAAGGAGGAAACGCTTATGTGGTGGGAAGTGATAACCGACGCGCTGTTGGATACCGTTAAGCTGTTTCCCTTTCTTTTTCTTTTGTACATTCTCATCGAGCTGATGGAGCACAATACGCGCATCGGCAAGGCGGGCGGCAGACTATCGGGCAGAGCCGCGCCCTTGATCGGGGCGGCGACGGGGCTTGTTCCCATGTGCGGATTTTCGGTGATGGCGGCAAAGCTGTACGAACGCCGTCACCTCACGTTGGGAACGCTGCTTGCGGTGTTTATCGCCACGAGCGACGAAGCGTTCTTCGTCCTGCTGCTCTCTCCCATGGGCTGGCTTGAAAAGCTCTATTCGGTTTTGGCGCTGTGCGGCGTGAAAATTGCGTTGGGCGCGGCGGCGGGGTATCTTGCCGATTTGCTGTTCCGCTCGCGCAAGACGCTTGCGCCGCTCCAAACGGTAGAAGAACACGCGCACGAACATGCTTGCGCGAACGATCATATGCACGGCGGCGAACATAAGGCGCAAACCGCGAAGCATAGCGGGGAAGAACATGTGCACGCGCACGAACACGCGGGCGAGCTGAGCGTTTGCGAGCATAAAAAAGGACGCGAAAGCGTGCTTTCGCTCTATTTCGTTTCGCCTTTGCTGCACGCGCTTAAAATCGCCGCGTTCATCTTGTTGTTTAATCTGGCGTTCGGCTTTTTGGTGGTCGGCATCGAAAAGGAACGCGTTACGGACTTTTTACAGGGCGCGGGGTATTGGTATCAGCCGTTGGTATGCTCGATCGTCGGGCTGATCCCGAACTGTGTTTCGAGCGTGGCGCTTGCCGAGGTCTACGCCGTGGGCGGCATCGCGTTCGGCAGCTTTGCGGGCGGGCTTGTAACCAACGCGGGGCTGGGGTATTTGGTGCTCTTCCGGAAAGCGGTCGGCGTCAAAAAAGCGCTTTGCATCGTCCTTTTCATGCTGTTGTTGGGGATCGCCGCAGGGTATGCGGGCAACGCGATCGGGTTACTGTTATGAAGCATTTTTTAGGCGAACGCGCGGCGGGGATCGCCCCGTACGTTGCGGGCGAACAGCCTGCGGACAGGCGTTACGTAAAACTCAATACCAACGAAAATCCTTATCCGCCTTCGCCCGAAGCGGTCAAGGCGCTGCGCGGTTTTGCGGCGGAAACGCTCAACCGTTATCCGCAGCCGTGTTCCGATCGCCTGCGCGAGGCGATCGCGCGCGCGGAAGGCGTTGCGCCTGAAAACGTGTTCTGCTCCAACGGTTCGGACGAAACGTTGTTTTTGTGCTTCGCGGCGTTTTTCGACCGTACCGCGCCCGTCTGTTTTGCCGAGCTTACTTATTCGTTTTATGCCGTATACGCTGCGTTTTTTGGCGTGGAGAGCGTAACGGTACCGCTTTGCGAGGGGTATCGAATCGACCTCGACGCCATGCGGAATACGCCGTGCAAGGGATACTTTATCGCCAACCCCAATGCTCCGACGGGCGTCGGGATTCCCCGTGCCGCGTTCGAGCAGTTTCTGAAAGCCGTCCCCGACCGTCTTGTGATCGCCGACGAAGCGTATATGGATTTCTACGGCGAAAGCCTTGCGAGCGTTGCGGCAAAGTACGATAATTTGCTCGTCGTAAAGACCTTTTCCAAAAGCTATTCGCTTGCGGGGATACGCTGCGGCTATGCGCTCGGCAGTTCCGCGCTGATCGAAGGGCTGAACCGCGTGAAGGATTGCATGAATTCCTATCCCGTCGACAGCGTATGCGCGGCGGTGTGCGCGGCGGCGATCGCCGATGGTGCGTACCGCGAAAAAACGGCGCGGCAGGTGTGCGGGGAACGCGACCGCGTGCGCGCGGAGCTGTTGAAGCTGGGCTTCACCGTTCCCGAAAGCGGCGCGAATTTCCTGTTCGCGGGCAAAGGGAAAATAGCGGGCGGCGCGCTTTACGCCCGTCTGAAAGAGAACGGCGTGCTCGTGCGGCATTGGGATACGCCCGCGCTTTGCGATTTTTGCCGCATTACGGTGGGTACGCCGACGGAAAACGATTTTTTGTTGAAAACAATTAAAACGATACTCGGTTAGAGGTGTGTATGCAGATTGCCGAAAACACCGTACGAAAGAGAAACGAGGGAGAGGAGTACGGAGGAGGCGAACTGCATTTTGTTGCGGCGGACGAGGGCGCGCGGCGGTTTTTAAGCGGCTGCGGCGCGGGGAAGATCCTTATCGTTACCGACAGCGATTCGTATAAAACGCTCGCGCGCACGGCGTTATCGCCCAAGGCGCTTTCGCTTGTATACGACGGCGACGCGCTCGCGCTTTTTTCTATGCCCGACGGCGTGGGCAGCGTGCTTGCCGCGGGCGGCGAGGACGTTTTGCGCGCGGCGCGGTATTTTGCGGGCGTGCGGCGGGTGCCGTGCGCGTTGTTTCCCTCCTCGGGTACGCTGTTCGGCGCGTTCGAGGAGCAGGGAGAGGTGACGCTGTGTTCGGAACGGCGCGTCGTTCCGCTTGCGGCGGCGCAAACGTACTTCGATCTCAAAGGCAATTATTCGCTCAGCGAAGCCTATGCGCAGCTCTATTTAACGGCGCTTGCGCGCATCGAGGCGGACGCGCTTGCGCAGTTCGGGCTGTACGGCGGAGCGCGCTGCGAAAAAATCATACCCGACACGGGTTATCCCGATCAAGGCGATTTGATCGCGCAGAACGCCGCTCTGCGGCGCGAGGAACGCGGCGGCGCGCCGACGGGGGAAGGGCGGATCCTTGCCCGTCTGCACGCCGCGGACGGCAACAAACGCCCCGTATACCGCGCGTTTACCGAACTGATCGCGCTTTATTACGCTTTTTTCAAATGCGGCAAACCGCGCAAGTATTTCATCTGCGATTATGCGGCGCGCGCCAAAGCGGCGGGAACGCCGTACAGCGCCGCCGTCGTACCCACGCCGCAGGAGTACGCGCTGCGCGCCCTGGCGCTCGAAAAAATGCGTTCGCAAAAGCTCTTCGAGTTAAAGGAGCTTTTGCAATGCTGGCAGCAGGGACCGTTCTATCTCAAACAGGCGGCAAGCCTTTTAGATCTCAGCCGCATGAAATATCTGCCCGAACGCGGCGGCGGACTGAGCGCCGTGATCCGCGATTTCGGTTTGCTGGGGTAAGTATTTTGCGCAAAAGCGTTTGAAAAGGGTGCGTTTTCGGGTACATATAAAAGAAAGCCGCAGGAGGAATTATGCAGGAAGTACGAATCATCGAGGAACAGCCGTGCCTTCGCGTTGCGCTGAGCGGGGAAATCGGTTCGGAAAACGCCGACGAGTTTTACGCCGCCGTGATGAGCGCGTATCGCACAGGCGACGTTTTATTCGAGTGCGAGGGGCTGGAATTTATCGACTCCACTACGCTGGGCACGTTCGTGAAAATTCTCAAACAGGTGAAAACGGGCGGCGGCGCGCTCCGTCTTACGGGGCTGAGCGGACGGCTTAAAAAACTGTTCGTGATCTGCGCGCTCGATAAAATTATGGAGATAGCGTGATGAATTGCTTTTTATCGCTCGATTTCCAACTTAAAAACGAGCTTATGACCACCGTACGGCTGGCGGTGGGCGGCGCGGCGTCTGCCGCGGGGCTTTCTTATGACGACGGCGAGGACTGCAAGGTCTGTGTAACGGAGAGCTTGTTACTGTTGTCCCGCCGCGGCTATCTGCGCGCGCATCTTTCTTTTTACGAGGAGAATGGTTTGCGCGTCGCGGTCGAGGGCGAACAAAAAGAGGGCGGCGAGAATCCCGAAGGCGACGAAATCTCGGTTGCGCTTTTGAACGCGCTTGCGGGCGGCGTCGTTTTGGAACGGAGCGGCGGAACGGTTTGCAAAATCCTGTTTCGCTTTGAAGCGGGAAAATGAACGAACGCGAATTATTTTCAGAATACAGGCGCACGCGCGACGTTGCTTTACGCAACGAAATCGTCGAGCGCTATCTGTACATAGCCGCCGTGCTCGCCAAAAAATTCGTGGGGCGCGGCGTGGATTACGACGATCTTTATCAAGTCGCCTCGCTTGCGCTCATCAAGGGCGTCGAACGGTTCGACGAAACGCTCGGCTTGCAGTTTTCCACGTATATCACGCCGACGATCACGGGCGAGATCAAAAATTATTTCCGCGATCATTCGCGCCTCGTGCATCTTCCGCGTAAGGTTTCGGAGCTGCGCGGGGGGATTCGCAACGCCACGGAAGCGTTTTTTTCCGAACACGGCAGAAAACCCACGGCAAAAGAGCTTGCCGCCTTGCTGCACGTGAGCGAAGAAGAAATTTTGCGCTGCGCCGAAGCGGGCGGCGTCATTTCGCTCGATAAACCCGCGGACGGCGGCGAGAGCGGCTCGATGAGCTTTCACGAGGTTCTGCCCGCGCAGGACGATTTTTTCGAGGAATTTGAAAACCGCGACGCGGTGAAGTCTGCCGTGGCGGAATTGGGCGAGGCGGAGCGCAAAATCGTAGAATATCGGTTCGGGCAAGAACTTTCGCAGGTGGAAACGGCGAAACGCATGGGCGTATCGCAAATGCACGTTTCGCGTTTAGAACGCAAAATATTGCAGAAACTGAGAGAGAGATTGGCGGCGGAAGGATGATTTTCGAGATCGACGGTTACAACGCGCTTAGGTCTGCGCTGCATAAAATGTGCCTGTCGCTGCGCGAAGAGCGGCTTTCGGAAGGGACGGTGTTCAACTGCAAGCTCGTCGCCGACGAACTGCTCTCGAACGCGCTGCAATACGGCGGCGGCAGCGCCGTGTTCGCCTTCGAGCGGCGCGGCGATTCGGTGCGCATCGTCGTGAAAAGTGCAAACGATTTTCAGCCGCCCGAGGAGAGCGCCTGTTCGCCCGTATACGAGGAACGGGGCAGGGGGTTGTTTCTGGTCGACGCCGTGAGCGAAAACCGCCTGTACAGCAAAGAAGAGGGCATCAGCGTCACCGTACGCATTACGCTCTAAAATAAAACCCCCGTTCGCGGGGGCTTTTATGCAAGCGTTTGGTATTCTTCGCCCCAAACGCGCATGGCTTCGAGAATAGGGCGGAGCGTCAACCCGAGCGTCGTTAAGGAATATTTTACGCGCGGCGGCACTTGCACGTTTTAACGGGAATGAGTTACTTGGATAAAAAACAATTTTTAAGACTGATTATAGCTATAACATCTGTTTGTTTGGCAATAGCGGGCATATTGTTTGCTGTATTGGTGGAAAGAATTCCGTCGGGTTTTAGGTGGGTTTCTTTCATTATTGGTGTGGCATTCTGTATATTAAGCATTTACGAATTTACAAAATTTGTGCTCGTCCATATTTATAAAAATAGACAAATAATTGATTTGTCCATCGCGAAAGCGAGGATAGCCCATGAAAGGCAAATTGAAAAAAACAGCAAACGCTTTACTGAAGAATTAAAACAAGACAAAAGCGAAATATGTATGTCTACAAGTGACAGCATATCCGTCAACGTATTCGGAAAAACGAAATCGCTCAAATTATTTATCAAGCGTAGCGAAAATGAAATTTACGAACCGAGCATCTACGATTATGACAAGTTGAAGAAAGATGTTCCGTATAAAGTTTCCGTTGTTTTCTTAAACAATAGTGAACTTAACGCTTTAAAATGGATAGTTAAAACTTTACCGCATAATTCCGATAAGATTAAAGCCGACTTGCTCGAATATGTAAATCTCTGTAACGAGAGGCATGATGATTGGGAGAAAGCGCAAAGTTTTGAGGTATTACCATATGAGATAGACATAAAGACGGTTTGTCTTGATTTTTCTCAAGAAAGTGAAGTTAT
>CAJUGP010000019.1:8620-18346 GCA_910586365.1 uncultured Christensenella sp.
TTCCCTACACGACGCTCTTCCGATCTTTGCATTGTGCGGGGACTGTAATTGTGACGTGGAACACGGCATAGCAATCGCATTCAGAAATCGCAAATTTGCAGGCGTATTCATAGAAACAGATAATTTTGATGACAACGGTCAACTTAAAGCAAAGTATAAAGAATTATTTGGAAAATAAATTCCGATTTTTCTATGCAAATAAAATATAGTTAAAAGCTCTCGAACAATTTGTCCGAGAGCTTTCTGTCATCGCTTGAAATGCAACTTAAATTATTTCATGGGAAGTGCGCTTTTACCGAAACGCTTTTTCATTACCGTTTACTTTTGCGATCTGACCGCGCTGACGTATTGATTGAGCTTTTCGAGCAGTTCCGCGGAGATATAATTGCGGAATCTGCCGAGGTAGATAAACACTTTGTTGAAGAATTCTTCGTTATCGCCGCCGATCACGTACACGGGCAGATAATTCTGCATGCCGTATTTGTTGGAGATGAAGAGATCGCCGAATTCCGAAACTTCCTGCGAAGTAAGCTTGCTGAGGAAGGGATCGTAATGCCCCGCCATATAAGGGGAAACGTGATCGTCCTCGATCTGCATCTGCTGCATGTTGTTTTTCTTGAAACGCGTGAACACGGGGGGGAACGCCTGTGCGTTCGGCATCGCGTTGTCTCTTGCACGGTGTTCATAGGGCGAAGGGGGATTGCTTGCTTCCTCGCGCGCGATCGCTTCCATGCGGCGCTCGAACTCGGTTTTTTCGCGCGGCTTCTGTTCGGGCTGAGGGGGAGCCTGCACAATGATGTTGGGCTGATAGACGGGCGCGGGAGCGGGTTCGCTCTTGGGTTCTTCTTTGGGCTGCGGCGCAGGTGCGGGAGCGGGCGCAGGCGCAGGAGCGGGGCGGCGTTCTTTGATATATCTGTGGATTTCGTCGTCGACGATCTCGTCAACCACGTCTTCGTCGCTGTATTCAAATGCGTTCTGCTCGAAGGCTTCGGTTTCCGCCGCGGCGTTCGCAGCCGCTTTCTTTGCCGCTTTCTTGCGCTTTTTCTCGGCGATCAAGAGGAACACGGAGAACAGCGTTGCAAGAAGGGGCGCCGCAAGCAGGACGATCGTAAAGATCATGTCTTTTTTGAACACTTCGGTTTTGAATGCGGGCGTTATGAACAAGGCTACGACGACGAGCACCGCCGCGATCAGTTGGAGTGCATAGCGAATAGTATCGAACAAAAATCCGCGTTTGCCGTTCAAACGGGAGATGCCGCAAAGCAGGTTCAAGCCGATCAAACCCAAAAGAGCGCTGACTGCGATAACGAGGAAGGTGATGCCCGCCGCATTATCGTAGATGCCCAATCCGTCGGGTGCGGAGCCGATGAGCGCGGCGGTCTGCGTGCCGGGGTAAACGAGCGCGGTAAGGGTCGCAAGCGTCAGAACGACGTTTAATACGTTCATGAAGCCCGTGCCTTTGTTGCGGATGAGCGCGGTGATCAGCATAAAGAAGAAGGTAAGCCCTGCGACCGCCGCCGTCGTGAAGTCGAACATCGGATCGGTGGGCGTGCCCGCAAGCGAGCAGCTGACCACGAAGTTAAGAAGGAACAGCCCGCCGTAGGAAAGCAGAATTAAAATTCCGCTTCCCATCGCGCATTTCTTTGCCGATTTGCCCGAAACGAGCGAAACGATCATGAAAATAACGGACATAATTACCGTCAGCGCAAGAAGGAACACGAGAACGAGCAGCGCGACGGACGAGATCAACTCGAACCAAGAGCGCGAACCCTGCACCACGCCGTCGCCGAACAAACCGAAATTGTTCAAATTCGGGGCTTTCAGCCAGGAGAGCATCGTGATAACGATACCGCCGACCGTGCCGATGAGCGAGCCTTTGAGGAAGCTGCCCGAATTCGCGATGACGTCCGGCTCGAACAGCCAGCCGTGCGAAAACAGGTATTTCAAGTTTTCGGGCAGCTTTATGTTCGCAAGCAACCCGAGAAACAGCCCGCCGACGGCGAGCAAAAAGAACACGATGGTAAGAAAGCGGTATCCGCCTGCCTTCACTGAGGACGAGGATTTCGACTTATTTTTCATAACACCAAAACTCCGTTCAATATGTATTAAAAATTTATGTTAAATACGCCGTTAAGCCATACCATGCCTAATTATCAGCGTAACGCCTATATTATAGCATGCGGCTAAATCCATGTCAACAGCATTTGATAAAAATTTTATCAAAACAAAAATTTTATACAGTTTGTCCGAAAAAGCGGCGTAAAATCCCCGAAATACGCATAAAGCGCTTATCGGTATGTGAAATTAAGCGTAAAAAAATCCTGTTTTTCTTGATATTTTGCGCGTTGCGTGTTATAATTATGCTAAGGTGCAAAAAAGAAACGGGAGAGAGAATATGGATGCCATGTCCGAAACGCAATGGATCGAGAAAAAACTGAGCGAAAAAACGGGAACGATTGTGAAGCTCAGCCCGCGGCAAGAGGGGGAGAACACCGTTTTTTGGAACGGAAATCCGTACATGGTATCCTTTAACGGCGAAAAAGCCCAAAAAAGGGAGTGCGCGCTCGTGCAGTATATCCTTGCGGGCTTCGAGGAAGGCGCGCCGCAGGAAAAAAACGAGAGCTTGAAGAATATTCTGCTCGGAGAAAGCTCTTTGGCGATTTTTCGGTTCATGACGCGTTACCGTATCCCCGAAGGCGCGTGCTACGCCCTCGATATCGTGCCCGAAAAGCGTACGGAAGACGCGAGCGCGCATATCGAACGCTGTTTGGAAGGCTCGCGCGATATGATGGCGGTTATGGACGGAAAACGCATCTGCGTCGTCAAATTCTCCTCAGCGGAACAGTCGCCTTTCGAATTCGGCACGTTTTTGAGCCAGTCGCTTTATGAAGAATTGGGCGTGCGCGCGCGCGTAGGCATCGGCTGCGAGGAGAAATCGTTTTCGGGCATCGCCCGTTCTTACCAACAGGCGGCGACGGCGGTGCGCATGAGCGGCAACTTCCACTCCAAAGGCGACGTACATTTATATCGGGAATTTTTACTTGTCCGCATGATCGAAGAAGTGCCCAAAACGCGGCTTGCGGAGTATTTTTCGCAGTTCGACGTGCAGGGCGCCGAGGATTTGTTCGAGGACGAAGAACTGCTCGATACCGCGGAACAGTTCCTCGAATGCAACCTCAATGCCTCGGAAACAAGCCGCAATCTGTTCATGCACCGCAACACGCTCATGTATCGACTGGATAAAATCGAGAGCGCGACGGGGCTGAATATCCGCAATTTCTCGGATGCGGTCACGTTCCGCATCGTATCGATCATCTATAAATTGCTCAATTTATAAAAAGTCACGGCGTAAAAGCCGTGCGGAGGAAGCATGAATACGAACGAATTTGATCAAAAAAACCAATCGGAGGCAGGCATGTACGAGGGGAACGGGCAAAAACCGACCAAAAAAGGCGTAAACAAATGGGTTTTGGGGATCGGCGCGGCGGTGCTTGCCGTCGTATTCTTTTTGATCGGGTGGTTTGCGAAGTTTTATTCAATCGATCCGCGCATGCGCACGCTGATGTGGATGATCGACACGCTCGAAAAAAAGTATTATCAGGAAGTCGATCTCGATAAATTATACGACGAGCTTTACGGAACCGCCGTACCCGATCGGTTTTCGGGCTATATGTCGCCCGAAGAATACAAAGTGCTGCTTGCGGAAAGTCAGGGCAGGAGCAGCAATTTCGGGTTCGCCCTCGATACGTCGGGGGAGATCATGCGTATTTCGCGCGTGGTGGGCAACTCTTCCGCCGAACGGGCGGGGATCCAAGCGGGAATGTATCTTTATCGGTTCGGCACGTCGGAAAGCGATCTGCGCGAAGGCGATTACGACGATCTTTCCGAATTTATCCGCGGAAAGGGCGGAAAGGACGTTCTCTTTGAATGCGGTTACGCGCGCGAGAACGCCCGTGCTTACACGGCGCGAAGCGAAGAGTATTTGGCGTCTTACTGCGAATACCGCGACAGCGCCGCAAGCTTCCGGTTCCGCGGCGCGCAATCGCTCGAGCTGAAAGAAGAGGGCGCGGGGCTTGCGGGGCTGCCCGCCGACACGGCGTATATCCGCCTTTACGAATTCGAGGGCAATGCCGCATGGGAATTCGAGCAGTGCCTTTTGAAAATGACCGAACGCGGACGGAGCAATTTGGTGCTCGATCTGCGTTACAACGGCGGCGGCTATCTCAGCATTCTGCAAACGATCGCGTCGCACTTCGTGAAAAATGCCGACGAGGCGAATCCCGTCGTCGCAACGGCAAAATACCGCAGCGGAAAGGTGACGCAGTTCCGTGCGGACGGAAACGACTACGCGCTTTATTTTAAGGAACATTCCAAAATCACCGTGTTGGCGGACGAAAACACGGCGTCGGCTTCGGAATGCCTGATCGGCGCGATGGTCGATTACGGGGCGATAAGTTACGGCGATATCTATCTGCGTAAAACCGACGACGGCACGGCGCACAGCTACGGCAAAGGCGTGATGCAGTCGACTTACGTCACCTTGCAGGGCGACGCGTTCCGTTTGACGACGGCGCAGATCTTCTGGCCCAACGGGAAAACCATTCACGGCGTCGGCGTGACCGAGGGGGACGGCGCGAACGCCGTCGAAGCGCCTTTGCTTCCCGAAGGAAAAGACTTGTTTTTGGAACAAGTATGCGACCGTCTTTCCGCGGCATCCGCGCTTTGATTAAACCGCTTTTTTTAAGTATTCTTCCAATACGCTTACCGAGCCGACCGTTTCCTGCGGTCGGCTTTCTTGTTGCGCTTTCGCGGTCGCGCTTTCGGGCGGCGGTACGTCGGCGGCGGGGGACGCCGCGCTTTGCATATCGAGCACGAGCATGAGAAGCTCGCGGTTGTCGCGGTAGAACTGCAAAAGCCGCACGAGCGTTTCCCTGCCTTGCGGATTATCTTTGAGTGCAGACATCAATAAACGCGCTAAAATCTGTTCCATGATAAAATTGTATGCCGCGGACAAAAAAGGCGTTCGCGGCATACGATAAAGGGGAGGCAGATATGAAAGATTTTGCAAGCTATACGGGCGGAGAGAAAAAAGACGGCGCTTCCGCCGACTTTGAAGAACAGGCAAGGATTCTTTCCAAACAGTATGAAGGGAAGAGCGAGGGCGATATGCTTCGGGCGATCTATGCGCAGGCGCTCGAAGGAAAGCGCAACGGCACGCTTACCAACGAGCAGATCGACGCGTTTTATAAGCAGATTTCGCCCATGTTGGACGGCGTAAAACGCAAAAAACTGCAAAAAATCGTTGCGGAGCTGAAAAAGATTTAACCGATTTTTTTGAGCGCGCCGACAAGCGCGTTGACTTCCCGCAGCGTTTGGAAGGGCGAGAACGAGGCGCGCACCAAGCCGTAATCGGTGCCGAGCGCGCGGTGTACGAGGGGCGCGCAGTGCTGTCCGCCGCGGACTGCGATGTCGAATCGGTCGGAGAGCAGCCCCGCAAGCTCTTCCGAGGGGATATTTTCGTGCGCGAACGAGGCGATGCCGCAGGGGTTTGGCTCGAAATACATACGGTAACAGGGCATGGCGGAAAGAGCGGTGTGCAGCGCTTTCGTTAATTTCAAGAGGGTGCGCGCGCCTTCTTCCTGCATGGTTTTTACGACGATCGCGCCCTCGAAAAGGGAGCAGACGGCAGGGTAGGAAAGCGTGCCGCTCTCCAACGCGTCGGGGTAAAAGGCGGGCATGCCGAGCGAAAAGCTTTCGCTGCCCGTTCCGCCGTAGAGAAGGGGTTTGGGATTGACGCGCTGCGAAAAGAGCAGCGCGCCCGCGCCCTGAATGGCGTGCATGCCTTTATGCCCCGCAATCGCCAGCGCGTCGATGCCGAGCGCTTTCATATCGAGGGGAATGTGCCCTGCTCCCTGCGCGCCGTCCACGAGAAAGAGGACGTGCTCGGGCAGTCCGCGCCGAATTTCGGCAAGATCGGGGCATTGTCCCGTGACGTTGGAAGCCGAGGTGACGCATACCGCGCGGGTGTTTTCTTTTACGAGGGAAAGCACGCTTTCAACGGTAAGCCTGCCGTTTTGCAGCGGCGCGACGTCGTATTCGATGACGTCCGTCTGTTTCAAGCGTTCCAAAGGGCGCAGCACGCTGTTGTGTTCGAGGCAGGTCGTCACGACGTGATCGCCCTTGCACAGCGTGCCGAACAGGGCGATATTCAGCGCTTCGGTGCAGTTTTTGGTGAATACGACGCGGTCGTAGCCGTATCCGCCGAACAGATCGCACAAAAGGCGGCGGCAGGAAAACACGCGTTCGGAGAGCGCAAGCGAAAGGCGGTGACCGCTCCGTCCGGGGTTGGCGCAGGCTTTTAAGGAAGCGAGCACCGCGCTCTGCACGCTTAACGGTTTGAAGCCGCCCGTGGCGGCGTTATCGAGATAAATCATAATTATAATATACGAAGGCAAGGTGAAATAAATGACGGTTTTGGCAGTATTCCGTTCGCGCTCGCAAACGCTCGATTTTCTCTCGCGTCTGCGGAACGCGGGCGTGCCGTCGCAGGCGGTGAACACCCCGCGCGAGGCGGGCGTCGGCTGCGGTATTTCGGCAAAGTTTGACGACAGTTTTATGAATCGCGCCCGTGCGATCCTCGATCAATATCCCTATTCTTCTTTTTCGGGATTTTTGTCGGGTACGCAGTATTACGGGAAATAAGGCGTTTTCGCGGCGAAAGCCTTGCACGGTGGGCGCAAGGCTTTTTCATGCTATAAAAAATCTTTGATTTTTTGTGGCGCCTGTGCTATAATGGCGGCATGAATACGAAAGAGATCTTGCAGGAATTGCAAAAGCTTTATCCCGACGCCAAACCCGCGCTGCATTTTTCAAGCCCGTACGAATTGCTCGTCGCCGTGATTTTATCGGCGCAGTGCACCGACGAGCGCGTCAATCAGGTGACGGCGGTGTTATACAAAGAACACAATACGCCCCAAACCATGCTCGCGCTGACGCAGGAGGAACTCGAAAAATATATTTTTTCGTGCGGATTTTACCGCAACAAGGCGGCGCATATCCTTTCCGCCTCGCGCGATATCATGGAAAAATTCGGCGGCGAAGTGCCGTCCGCGCTCGAAGAACTGCAAACGCTTGCGGGCGTCGGCAGAAAAACGGCGAACGTCGTGTATGCGTTTGCGTTCGGCGGCAACGCGATCGCCGTCGATACCCACGTGTTCCGCGTGAGCAACCGTTTGGGCATCGCGCGGGGGAATACGCCCGAACAGGTCGAACGCGGCTTGATGGCGGCGATTCCCGAAGAGAATTGGTCCGACGCGCATCACTGGATTTTATTCCACGGGCGGTACGTGTGCCGTTCGCGCAAGCCCGAATGCGCGCGCTGCACGCTTGCGCCGTATTGCGAATATGAGAAAAAAACGTTTTGAAGCCGAATAATTTTTCCCTCCTTCGTCCATAAATCGGACAAGGAGGTTTTTTGTATGACGAATTTGACCGCGAAGGATATCGACGTTCTTTCGCACGTACTCACGGGAGAGGAAATGGCTTGCAAAAAAGCACGCGTCTATGCCCATACGCTTACCGACGCCGCGCTCGCCGCGGAAATGGAACGCATCGCAACCGCGCACGAACAGCGTTTTGCCGCGCTGTATCACATGTTGGGAGGGAAAAAATGAAACAGTCGAAAAGCAAGACGACGCTTGCGGAAAAAGACGCTTTGCAGGATATGCTCGATATCGAAAAACTGCTCATGACGTATTATAACAACGCGCTCATCGAGGGCAGCAACAAGTCGTTCCGTAAAGAGATTCTCAAAAATTACACTTCGCACGCCGAAACGCAGTATTCGGTGTACGAGCAGATGCTGAACAGGGGTTATTATCAGGTTCAGCCCGCCGAAAAAACGCTGATCGAAAAGCAGAACGAGAATTACTCCAAGGTGCTCAAACAAATTCAGTCCGTATAAAGCGTATCGGATCCCGAAAGCTGCGCATATTAACACGGGAGGGTCTTATGTCCGATAACAAGAAAAAGCACAACGAAACCGATTTGAAATACGCGCACAATCCGCGTTACTGTATGATCCTGCCCGATGCCGAAGACGAATGGGAAGAAGATATCGTTTCGACAGGGCAATCGTAAGCCGAAAAACCTCTCGCAAGAGAGGTTTTTTGCAAAGTGTTAAGCAAACAAAGAACTGCGTAAAAAAGTTTGACACGGTTTTGAACGTGTGCTATACTTATGTGGTTTTTACGATACGAGAAATCGGAGAGTTACGGTATGCAGGAAGAAAAGAATTTGTTGAACGAAGAAGAACCGCGGAGGGGAGGGGTAGAATCTTCCCTTGCCGACTTCGGCGCGGTTATAAAAAAACGGCTGATTTGGATCTTGACGGCGGCGCTACTTGCCGCGCTCGCCATGGGGCTTGTAACGCGGTTTGCGATTTCGCCCCAAAAGGTGAGTTACAGCCTTTCGTTTATCGTGGAATATCCCGATCGGGACGGCTATGCCGACGGCAAGCTGCATTATCCGAACGGCGAAATTTTCCGTTACGAAACGCTGATTTACGTCGACCGTTTGCGCGCGGCAAAGGAGTCGAACGAAGATTTTGCGCAAATCGACGTCGAGTCGATGGCGTCGGGCGGCATTTCGATCACGCCCGCCGCGACCGAAGGCGAAGAAACGCCCATTATCTATACGCTTTCGGTTGCGGGCGGTTATTTTTCAAGCGAAGATCAAGCGACGCGGTTTTTACAAGCCGTCTGCAACGAAACGCGCAAAAAGATCGTGGAAACGGCGACGGGCTTTGCTTACGACGCCGCGCTGCTCTCTTACGATTCGGTTTCGTCGTTTGAAAGCAAGATCGAAATTTTGGAAAATCAGCACCGCGCGGTTTTGTCGCGGTACGAAAAATATCTGTCGGTTTACCGCAATTTTACCTTTGAAGGGAAAACGATCGAGGCGTGTTACGCGGAAGCGTCGGCGCTGTTCCATGGCGGGGCGGGCGATCTCGATTTGCTCAAAACCGATTTGCAGTATAACGGGTATTTGTGCAAGCAGACGGAGCAGGAGGTTCTCATCCGCATTTCCGTGCTCGAACGCGAAAAAGCGCTTAATACGACGGCGTGCGACGCGCTGAAAGAAACGGTGCGTAATTTTATGTCGGGCAGCGTGCTCACCGATCTCGACGCTTACCATAAAAAGATTTCCGACTATATCGACCGCAACGCGCAGATCGACGGGGAGATCGAAAAGCTTTACCGCTCGATCGGGTACGGTAAAAACGAGAGCGGCGCATACGAGCAGACGGGTGTGGCGGCGGATTCCACCGCGTTTGAAGAGAAGCTCGCGCAGTTTTACGGCGCGGTAGAAAACGAGGCGCAGATCTGCAAAAAGATGATCGGCGCGCTTTACGAAGAGCATGCCGGCTTCCGCTACGAGCAGGGCAGAGCGGTAATTTCGGGCGGCGCAAATGCCGTCGTGTATGCGGGGCTTGCCTTTGTCGGCGCGTTCCTCGTCGCTTCCTTGGTTGCGCTTGTCGTCGAAGGCGTCTTAAAACGGAAAAAGGCTTCGTCCGCGCCGATCGGCGAAAAAGAATAACGCATAATAAAAAAGCTCTTAAACTGCCTGTTTAAGAGCTTTTTTATTATTTTGCACGTATTACTGTCATTCCGGTCATTTTTGCACGTATTACTGTCATTCCGGTCATTTTTGTGCGTATTACTGTCA
>CAJUGP010000019.1:18446-41354 GCA_910586365.1 uncultured Christensenella sp.
TTCCGAGCTTGCCGAGGAATCTCTGACGAGATGTTTCGACTGCGCTCAACATGACAAGTGAACCATCTCTTCTGCTCACGACAAGGGAATCGTCTCTTCCGCTCAACATGACAGGGGAAAAGAGGTGATCTGCGTATTACTGTCATTCCGGTCGTTTTTGTGCGTATTACTGTCATTCCGAGCTTGCCGAGGAATCTCTGACGAGATGTTTCGACTGCGCTCAACATGACGGGGAAAACGATGTGTTCCGCTCAACATGACGGGAAAGTTTCCGTTTTTACACGTTAAAACGGAAGAGCACGACGTCGCCGTCTTTCATCACGTATTCCTTGCCTTCCGAACGGACTTTGCCTTTTTCGCGCGCGCCCGCAAGTCCGCCGCACTCCAAAAGAATGTCCCATTCCACGACCTCGGCGCGGATAAATCCTTTTTCAAAATCGGTGTGGATTTTTCCCGCCGCCTGCGGCGCTTTCGTGCCTTTTACGATCGTCCAGGCGCGTGTTTCCTTCTCGCCTGCGGTCAAATACGAGATCAAGCCCAAGAGCGCGTAAGAGGCTTTTATGAGCTTATCGAGTCCGCTTTCCTTCAAGCCGAAGTCCGCGAGAAAAATTTCTCTGTCCTCTTCGGAAAGCTCCGAAAGCTCTTCTTCGGTTTTCGCGCACACGACGATGACCTGCGCGCCGTGTTTTTGGGCGTAGTCTTTGACTTTCTGCACGAGGGGAAGGGTGTTTTCGTCGGCGGCAATGTCGTTTTCCGCAATGTTCGCGCAGTAGACGACGGGTTTCGAGGAAAGAAGAAACACGTTGTCGAGCATGATTTTTTCGTCGTCGGTCACGTCGAGCGAGCTTGCGGGGTTTTCTCCTTCAAGGTGCGCCTTTAATTTTTGCAGAAAGGCAAATTCCGCCGCCGCGTTCTTATCCGCTCCGCCGCGCGCGGCGTTTTTGATGCGGTCGAGGCGCTTTTCCACCGTTTCGACGTCGGAAAGAATAAGCTCTAAATTGATGGTTTCGATGTCGCGCACGGGATCGACCGAGTTTTCGACGTGCGTCACGTTCGCGTCCTCGAAACACCGCACGACGTGTACGACGGCGTCGACCTCGCGGATATGCGAGAGGAATTTATTTCCCAAGCCTTCGCCGCGGCTTGCGCCCTTCACAAGCCCCGCGATATCGACGAATTCGATGACGGCGGGGGTCACTTTTTTGCTGTTGTACAGCGCGGCTAACTTGTCGAGCCGATCGTCGGGAACAGCCACCACGCCCACGTTGGGTTCGATGGTGCAGAAGGGATAATTGGCGGCTTCCGCGCCCGCATGCGTAATCGCGTTGAATAAAGTGGATTTGCCTACGTTCGGTAAGCCCACAACTCCGAGTTTCATAAAATACTCCTTATAATACCGTAAAGCGCGGCTTGCAATCTTTGTTTTCATTATACAACAAACTTGTAAAATCGGCAAGTCTTTCGCTTGCCGATTTTGGCCTTTTGTGGTACAATTACTTCAAGTTAGAAGAGGAAAACGGTATGAATTATAAAAAGTATCTTGCGCAGAAAATTACGATCGAAGGAGTGAGCGCCGAGGAACTCGAAGAAGCGCTTACGGTGCCGCCCGATCAAACGATGGGCGATTATGCGCTGCCCTGTTTCAAATTCGCAAAAACGCTGCGCAAAAGCCCCGTAGTCATCGCGCAAACGCTTGCGGATCAAATCGAATGCGACGGCGTGATCGCGTCGGTCGCCGCGCTCAACGGGTATCTGAACGTGAAGATGGCGCGCAAGCCGTTCGCGGAAGAAACGCTCTCGCGCATCGCGCAGGAAGGCGCGCGTTACGGCGGCGGCAGCGACGGCGCGGGCAGAAAGATCTGCATCGATTATTCTTCGGTGAATATCGCAAAACCCTTCCATATCGGGCATCTTTCCACAACGGTGCTCGGCGGCGCGCTCTATAAAATTTTCAACTTTCTCGGTTACGAGGCGGTTGGGATCAACCACCTCGGCGATTACGGCACGCAGTTCGGCAAACTCATATGCGCCTACAAGCATTGGGGCAAGAAAGAAGAGGTCGAGCGCGGCGGTATTCATGCGATCAATGAATTGTACGTGCGTTTCAACAACGAGGCGGACGAGGAAATGGAAACCGAAGCGCGCGCGTATTTTCTTCAAATCGAGAACGGCGACGAAGAGGCGAACGCGCTGTTCGAGTGGTTCAAAGCGCTTACCCTCGAATACGTAAAGGGCATTTACGAAAAGCTGCACATTACCTTCGATTCCTATGCGGGCGAGCGGTTTTATACCGATAAGATGCAGCCCGTGATCGACGAGCTGCGCCAAAAGAATCTGCTGAAAGAGAGCAACGGCGCAAGCATCGTCGATTTGGAAGAATACGGCATGCCGCCTTGTCTGATTTTGCGTTCGGACGGCGCGTCACTCTACGCCACGCGCGATCTTGCCGCGGCGCTCTACCGTAAAAAGACGTACGATTTCGAGAAATGCCTGTACGTCGTCGCCTATCAGCAGAATCTGCATTTCAAACAGGTTTTCAAGGTGCTCGAGCTTATGGGCAAAGAATGGGCGCAGGACCTTGTTCACGTCGCTTACGGCATGGTATCGCTCGAGGACGGCGCCATGTCTACGCGTAAAGGCAAAGTCGTTTGGCTCGAGGACGTCATCGCAAAGTGCGAGGAAAAGGCGTACGCGATCGTTTCGGAAAAGAATCCCGCGCTCGAAAAGAAGCGCGAGGTCGCGGAAAAAGTGGGCGTGGGCGCGGTGATCTTCGGCGCGCTGTGCAACAATAAAATCAAAGACATTGTTTTTTCGTACGATAAAGCGCTCAATTTCGACGGCGAAACAAGCGTGTACGTGCAGTATACCTGCGCGCGCGCGGCGTCCGTGTTGAGCAAGGCGGGCGCGGAGATTGCGTGCGGCGTCATGGAGCCGTGCGACGTCGAGTACGAGCTGATCAAGGCGTTGGCGCAGTTCCCCGACGTCGTGCGCTCCGCGGCAAAAAATTACGAGCCGAGCATAATTGCGCGTGACTGGAGTTCAGAAGTGTGCTCTTCCGATCTAAATTCTGCAAGCGGAAAAAGAACTTCGCGCGTATCGGCTGTCGCTCACGCAGGCGACGCTGCGCGTGCTGACCAACGCGCTGGGGCTTTTGGGAATCGGCGTTCCCGAGAAGATGTAAATTATGATCAAAGCGATAATATTCGATTTAGACGGCACGCTGTTGGATACGCTGCCCGATATTCATTTGAGTTTGAACGAAACGCTGCGTTTGTGCGGTTATCCTGCGGTCACGTTGGAACAGACGCGCGCTTATATCGGGAACGGCGCAAAAGATTTGGTGGTGCGCGCGCTTCCTGCGGGCGCGGATACCGAACGCTGCTTTCAAACGTTTACGCAAACGTTTTCCCGTAACACAGGGGATCATACGCAGCCGTTCGCAGGGGTGTGCGAAGGTCTTGCGCGGCTGAAAGCGCAGGGATATCGGCTTGCCGTCGTCACCAACAAGCCGCAGTATGCGACGCATACCCTTGCGGAAAAGTTCTTTGCCGATCTGTTTGAATGCGTGATCGGCGACGACGGAACGTTTCCGCGTAAGCCCGATCCGGCGGCGGCGCGGTATTGTGCGCTCAAAATGCGCGTGCCGTGCGACGAATGTCTGTTCGTCGGCGACGGCGAAACGGACGTGCAGACGGCTCGGAACGCGGGCATGCGCGGCGTTGCCGTGCTCTGGGGATACCGCTCGCAGGCGCAGCTTTCGGCGGCGGGGGCGGTCGATTTCGTGCGCGATTTTGCCGAATTGGAAAATTTTGTTAAAAATTCATAAAAATTTCTTGTTTTACTATTGATATTTAGTCTTATTTATGTTATAATAGACTCAGCTTTTAGGCAAATAAATTTATCAGGAGATTGATATCATGAAGAAATGTGCGGTTTGCGGAGAAATTGTAGAAGACGGCGTATCGGTTTGCCCCGTATGCAAGGCGACGAAGTTCGTTCCCGTTGACGATGCGGGCTTTGCCTGCGAACACCACGTCGGCGACGGCAAGGTGGAAGATAAAGAGGTCATGGATGGACTTCGCGCCAACTTTGAAGGCGAGTGCTGCGAGGTAGGCATGTACCTTGCAATGGCGCGCGTGGCGGAGCGCGAGGGCTATCCCGAGATCGCCGAGGCGTATAAGCGTTACGCATACGAAGAAGCGGAGCACGCAAGCAAATTCGCGGAGCTGTTAGGCGAAGTCGTTACCGACAGTACGCAGAAGAATTTGGAGCTGCGCGCGGCGGCGGAAACGGGCGCGTGCGCGGGTAAACTGTCGCTTGCAAAACGCGCGAAGGAACTCGGTTACGACGCGATCCACGATACCGTGCACGAAATGGCAAAGGACGAGGCAAGACACGGCGCAGGCTTCAAGGGAATGCTGAAACGCTATTTCGGGAAGTAATAACGATTAGAAGATTAAAAAGAGCGGGTTATACCCGCTCTTTTTTGTGACATAAAAAAGCCGTTTTTATATTGACAATTTCATATAAACATGCTACAATAATCGCGCTACACAACTTTAATATTCCGATATGTGGCGTACAATGCGAATTTGTACCGCTGTTTTTTCCGCATATCGGGAAAGTTGTGTAGCGACAATCAGGCGGTTACTTTTTCGGGGTGTGCCGCTCGATTGCGGCACACTTTTTTATTTGCCCGAAAATAATTTTTATGAGGTGTTTGTTGTGTTTCAAAAAAATGACAGGTTTCTATTTGCGGCTCGGATTGTTTTTATTGTGCTTACCGTTATCGGTGTTTTAGTCTCGATGATTTATCCGATTTATTGGGCTATCAAAACGGAAAACGGATTTTATGCGTTTTATATCGTTTTGTATTTTGCTCCGTGTGTAGTTTTTGTTGTGTTCTGGAATTTGTTTCTGGCTTTTTTGGTCGACGTGAAGTTGATCCGAAATAAGTTATATCAAGAAGATAATACGACTTTTTGCGAGTTTATCGGTAACGTTCATGCAAAAACAGAAGTTCTTCCCGAGGCAAAACCGCAAAAGAAAGAACACGAAGATCAGTCGGATTTTGGCGTGTATGACGATTAAAAAGCTTTAACTCTTGTAAATTCCTTCACAATCTTGCAGTAGAGTTTGAATTTCACGCTCTACTCACGGTAGAATGATTGACAAACGCGCTCTACTGCGTTATAATTGGGCTATGGAAGAAGAAAAGAGCGTGCTGACCGACGATCTTGCCGTCACCGTGGGGAAAAACATTATGCGCTTGCGCAGAATGAAAAACATGACGCAGCTCGATCTGGCGGAAAAACTCAATTATTCCGATAAGTCCATTTCCAAATGGGAACAGGGGAACGGCATGCCCGACGTGCGGATCCTGGTGCGTCTTGCCGAGCTTTTTAACGTTTCGCTCGATGATTTGGTGCGCGAACATCCCGAAAAGCAGATCGTACCCAAAAAAACCAAACTCATCCGCAGAATCATCATCATAGCCTGTTCGGTAGGGCTTTGCTGGCTGGTTGCAACCGTTCTTTACGTTCTTCTCGGGATCTTCGTTCCCGCGATCCAAAAAGATCTGTGGCTGGCGTATCTCTACGCCGTACCTGTTTCCTCGATCGTCGTTTTGGTGTTCAGCAGTATTTGGAATTACCGCGCGGCGCGCGTCGTATCGCTTTCGGTGCTGGTCTGGACGTTGCTTGCCTGCGTCTATTTAACGGCGTTTTTATGCGGCTATCGGGAAAACATGTGGCTGCTCTTTCTGATCGGCGTGCCTTTGCAGATACTCACGCTGTTTTTCTTCGTTTGGTGGAAGGGCGCGAAGATTTCAAAAGAATAATTTTGTCATTGCGGCGCACCGTGCGGTGCGCCTTTTCGGATTTAAGGAGATAACATGAAATATATCGAAACGGTGCCGCAGGGCGCGGAAGAACGCGCTAAAATGCGCAAACAAATCGTATTGCGCCGCAAAACGCTAACGGTTTTGTGTTTCGCTTGCGCGTTTGCGGGCATCTTGCTGCTTGTCGCCACGCTTGGCGTGCTGTTGGCGGCGGAGCTTGGCAAGATTTCGGAACAGGTAAAAACGATCCTTTACATTCTCACGGGCGCGTTTTTGGGCGGCGCGGTGCTGTTTGCGCTGCTTGCCGTGCTCTTTTCCAAAGCGGGGCAGAGGGCGCTTGCGCGCGAGCAGGATTTTATCGAGCGGTGCGACGGCGAAAAAAGCTTTTTCGTGGGAGAAGGCACGTTGGCGACGTTCGGAAACGGGCGGCTGACGCTGCACGCGGAAACGGACGGCAGGGTGATCTTCGTGCCGTATGAGGAAATGCGCTTTTTCTCGGTGTGCACCCGCCACACGCCGTCCGATCGGGGCGAATGGAGCGTCGTGCTCGAAATCCCCGCCCGTTATATCGCCAAAAACAAGGCGGAAAAAGACGCGCCGCCCGCGCTCGTACAAACCGATTACAAACCGCGCCTGATCACTTGTTTGCAGGAAGAGGGGTTGGAGCTGATCGGCGAAACGCCCGATCCCGACGGCGGAAGAGAGAAGAAAAAACGTATCTGCGTGAAAAAATTTGTCCGTCCCGATGCCGCCAAACGCAAGCGCGCGGCGGTGTTTATCGCAATCGGCGCGGTGCTGTTAGCGGCGTCTTTTCCCGTTGCGTTTTGGTGGGAAACGACGGCGGGCACGATCGCGGGCGTGTTGGGCGCCTTTGTGTTGGGCAGGGCGGTTTATTCTTTCTTGAAGGCGAAAACCGTGCTGGCGCTTTGTCGGGAAGGGTTTTGGTGGAAAGAATCGGCGCGCAGCGACAGCGTTTTTCTCAAATGGGAAGAAATCACCGAATGCGTAAAAGAAGAGCGCGGCGGAAGAGAGCTGCTTGCCGTGCGCTGTGCATACGGCGCGTATTATTTCCCCGCGTTCGAGGGAGTGGAGCAGGAAATCGCCGCATTGAAAGAGCGAGGAACGGCGGAGCAAGATTGCTGCGGAAAAACGGTAGACGGACAGTTGCCAAATGAGTAACGGAATGCTATACTGAAAGGGAAGGAGTTTACCCGTGAAATGCAGAAGCTGCGGAAAAACCGCAAAAAAATATACGATCGACCGCGGCGGCGCGGCGGTCAGCGTCGAGCTGTGCGCAGAGTGCTATAAAAGGCTGTACGGCGGCGAAAGCGGCGCGCCGTCGAGCGGGGAGAGCAAGGAGTGCTCCGCCTGCGGAACGACGTTCGAGGCGTTCCGCCGCACGGGGCTGTTGGGCTGTGCGGAGTGTTACAACGTGTTCCGCAAAGAGATTCTTTCCATGCTCGGATACATTCAGCACAGCACGCGGCACGTGGGCAAAGTGCCTGCGGGCGCGGGAGAAAATTACGACGATTTGCGCGGACTCATTGCGCAGGAAGATATCCTTACGGGCGAATTGCAGGAAGCGGAACGCGCCTGCGACGGGGAACGCGCCGCCGAGCTGCGGTCGCGCCTCAAAGCGATCGCTCAAAAACTGAGGAGGACGGATCCATGAGCGGTTTAGCGATCGACGAGGAGTGCGTCGCGGTTTCGACGCGCGTACGGCTCGCGCGCAATTTCGTCGATTATCCCTTCCCTGCGCGGCTTGTGGGCGATAAGCATGCCGAAGAGCAATCGCGCGAGATCGTCCAAATCGTTTCGGGCGCGTTGGGTGCGCTCGATCGGTACGATCTGTACGAAATGAATACGATTTCCGACGAGGACGCGGCGTACTTCGTCGAACGCAACCTTATCAGCCGCGATCTGTTGCGCCACCGCAAAATCGGCGCGGCGCTCATCGACGGAAGCCGCAGCAAGGCGGTCATGATCAACGAGGAGGACCATATCCGCGAGCAGTGTTTTATCAGCGGATTCGATCTGCGGTGGGCGTACGAACAGCTTTCGGGCATCGACGATTTGATTTCGGAAACCATTCCCTTTGCTTACGACGAGCAATTCGGGTATCTTACCGCCTGCCCCACGAATTTGGGAACGGGGCTGCGCGCGTCGGTCATGATGTTTCTTCCCGCGATCGCGCGGCGCAAGCTCATGCCCGAAGTCGAGCGCATCTTAAAGGGGTTGGGGCTGACCGTGCGCGGCTCGCTCGGCGAGGGGAGCGGCGCGGAAGGCGAAATGTTCCAGATCAGTAACGAATTGACCTTAGGACTTGCCGAAAGCGAGATCCTCGTTTTGGTAGAGGACGCCGTGAAAACGGTGTGCAAAATCGAGATGCGCGAACGCGAATGCATGCTGGTGGAAAACGACGTGCGCGTGAAAGACTGCGTCATGCGTTCTTACGGCGTTTTGGCGAATTGCTGCATGATCGAGGAAAAGGAGTTTGAACGGCGCGTGGCGGACGTAAAGCTCGGCGTCGCGCTCGGCTTTTTTGAATCGGCTTACGGCGAAGAGGCGAAACGCATGGCGGAAATCGACGAACTGCTTGTGGAATCGCGCCCCGCCAATCTCAACCGTATCAACGGCGCGCCGCTTTCGCTGAGCGAACAGAGCGTTTTCCGCGCCAATTTAGCGCGGAAAAAAATACAGAAACTGCTGTCCTTGTAAGAACGGGAGGGAAACGTGAATTCTCAATTCTACGACGAACACTTAAAACAGGTAATGCAGCTTGCCACCGAATCGGCGGAGCAGTACAATACATATTATATCGGAACGGAGCATTTGATTCTTGCCATGCTCATCGTGCAGGACTGCGAGGCGTATAAAATTCTGCGCCGCGCGGGTGTGACGCTCAACGAATACCGCGAGGTGTTCCGCCGTTCGCTCGATCACCGTCAAAGAAAGTTCGATTATACGCCCAATACCAAAAGAGTGATTCAGTATGCCGAAGAGTTTGCCTTTCAAGACGATTCCGTGAGCGTGAAACAGGTCGGCACCGAGCACATGCTCTTGGCGGTCATCACCACAGAGTATACGGGGGTCGATCTTCTCATGGAGCTGCATGCCGATCTCGATTTTATCATCGAGGAGTGCGAAAAGCTCGTTCAGCCCCGAGAGGTGACGGAAGAGCTGAATAAGCTCCGCGAACAGATGACGGGAGAACGGTTGGAGCCGCGCAGCCGCGAAAAGTTTCCCCCGCGGTTTGCGGCAAAACGCATCGGCGAAAATTTGTTGCAATACGGCGACGATTTAACGCAGCGCGCGCGCGAGGGTAAGCTCGATCCCGTGATCGGCAGAAGAAAGGAGATCGAAAAGGTTGTGCAAATCCTTTCGCGCCGCATTAAAAACAATCCCGTGCTCATCGGCGAACCGGGCGTGGGCAAAAGCGCGGTGATCGAGGGGTTGGCGCGCGCGATCGTCGCGGGCGAGGTGCCCGACCTGCTGCGCGGTAAAAAGGTCTATTCGCTCAACATTGCCGCGTTGCTTGCGGGGACGCGTTATCGCGGCGATTTCGAGGAACGGCTGAAAAACGTGATTGCGGCGATCACCGAGGATAAAGACATTATTCTGTTTATCGACGAATTTCACTTGATCGTGGGCGCGGGCGCGTCGAAAGAGAGCTCCATGGATGCCGCGAACATTCTGAAACCCATGCTTGCGCGCGGCGAATTGCAGACGGTGGGCGCCACCACGCTCGAAGAATACCGCAAATATATCGAAAAAGACGCCGCGCTCGAACGCCGTTTTACGCCCGTGATCGTCGATCAGCCCACTGTTGACGACGCGATCACGATTTTAACGGGTTTGCGCGATAAATACGAGGCGCACCATAACATTATGATCACCGACGAGGCGATCGAAGCGGCGGTGCGGCTTTCCGACCGCTATATTACCGACCGTTTTCTGCCCGACAAAGCCATCGACCTCATTGACGAAGCGGCGTCGCGCGCGCGGCTTGCGTCGTTCAACGGTCCTGCGGAGCTGCGCGAGGCGGAAGAGGAGCTTGGACGCCTGAACGCGGAGTTCAGCAAGGCGTATAAGCTGGGCGATCAAATGCGGCTCGAACAGACGGGGCAGCGTATCCGCGTGCTCGAAGAGCGGATCGAAAGGTTAAACGCCGAATGGCGGCGGAAATGCAATGCCGAACATGTGTCGATCGGCGCAGACGAGGTTGCGGAGATCGTGAGCGGCTGGACGGGCGTGCCCGTTACCAAGATCAACGAAAGCGAGAGCGAAAAACTCGTGCGGTTGGAAGAGGAGATCCATAAACGCATCGTCGGGCAGGACGAGGCGGTCGAAGCGGTGGCGCGCGCGGTGAGAAGGGCGCGCGCGGGGCTGAAAGACCCCAACCGCCCGATCGGTTCGTTCATCTTCGTCGGTCCGACGGGCGTCGGAAAAACCGACCTTGCCAAAGCGCTTGCAGAAAACCTCTTCGGCGACGAGCGGCTCATGGTGCGGCTCGATATGTCGGAATACATGGAAAAAAACAGCGTGACCAAGCTGATCGGCGCGCCGCCCGGTTATGCGGGTTACGACGATACCGACAGCACGCTGACGGAAAAAATCAGACGGAAGCCCTATTCCGTCGTGCTGTTCGACGAGATCGAAAAAGCACACCCCGACGTGTTTAACGTGCTCTTGCAGATCCTCGACGACGGCAGACTTTCCGACAGCCGCGGCAGGGTGGTTTCGTTCAAGAACACCGTGCTGATATTAACGAGCAACGTTGGGGCGCATATGGCGGCGGAAGCGCCCCGCCTCGGGTTCCGTTCGCAGGACGGCGAGAGCGGATATACCGATATGAAAGAGCAGATCAACGACGCGCTCAAAAAAGCCTTCCGTCCCGAATTTTTGAACCGTCTTGACGACGTGATCATCTTCCGCAAGCTCACGCGCGACGACGCCGTGCTCATCTGCGATAAAATCCTGCGTTCGCTGCAATCGCGCATGAGCGTGAAAAAAATCCGCATGGTCGTTTCCGACCGCGCTCGCGCGAAAATGGTAGACGAAGGATACAGCGAGGAATACGGCGCGCGTCCTTTGAAACGGGTGGTGCAGAAGTTAGTGGAAGACAAACTCTCCGAGGAGCTGCTGCTCGGCACGGTGAAAGAGGGCATGTCGATCTTGATCGACGAAGAGGACGGCAAGATCGTCATCCGCGACAGCGAAGTATAAAAACGGCAAAAAAGCTCTCCGACAAACCGTCGGAGAGCTTTTATTTATAAATTATAACCAAACCGCCCAATCGCCGTAATGAAACGTTCCTGCACCGTGGTGCAACTTTCCTTGTGCTTTTAATTCACGGAAAGCATCGCGCATTCTGATCGCAATTTCGGGTTGAATAACCAACGTATGATGCGCAGGGAATAGTTTTTTAGAGGGTAATTGTGCTATCGATTCGAGCGATTGCAAATACGCTTCGGGATCGGTGGAAGGATAATAAGCAAACAATGTATCTTTATAAATCAAATCGCCCGTGAAGAGATAGCCGCGTTTTTGTTCCCAAAAGCAAAGATGCCCAGGCGAATGTCCTGCGGTGTGCAAAACTTCGATGTTTCGATCGCCTAAATCGAGAATTTCGCCGCCGCTTAAAACCTTTGTCGGTGTTCCTTGAAACATTTCGTAAGTGCTTACGTCAAACCCTTCGGGCAAATCGCAGCGGTCTGTTACCATGGCGCGAATTGTTTGTATCGACAGCGGAAACTTGCCGTTCAGCCAATCCAATTCGGCTTTATGCGCATAGAAATCGGGAAAATATTTGTGACCGCCGATATGATCCCAATGAATATGCGTTGCGACGGCTGTAATCGGTTTTTCGGTCAGTTTACGAACTTGCTCGTAAATATTGCAAATGCCGAGACCCGTATCGATGAAAAGGCAACGTTCGCTTCCGATTAAAAGGTAGCAATGTGTTTCTTCCCAATGACGGTATTCGCTTATGATATAGGTCGCACCGTCAATCTTATCAACCGTAAACCAATTTTTCATGCTCGTACAGATATTTTATAATTGCCAATCGACGGGGGAAATGCCCTGCTGTTCCAGATACGCGTTGGTCTTGGAAAAATGTCTGCATCCGAAAAAGCCGTTGTAAGCGGAAAGGGGGGAAGGGTGCGCGCATTCCAAAATAAGGTGTTTGCGCCTGTCGATAAGCGGCGCTTTTCTGCGGGCGTTGCCGCCCCAGAGCAAAAACACAAGGTGTTCTTTTTCGCGGCTCAAAAGCTCGATCACGCTGTCGGTAAACCAGCTCCACCCGCAAGTCGCGTGCGAATTGGCTTGATGCGCCCGTACGGTAAGCGCGGTGTTCATGAGCAACACGCCTTCGCGCGCCCACTTGGTCAGATCGCCGCTCTTCGGTTCGGTGCAGCCTAAATCCTCTTTCAGCTCTTTGAACATATTTACGAGCGAGGGAGGCTTTTGAATGCCGTCGGGCACCGAAAAGCAAAGTCCGTGCGCCTGCCCTTCGTTGTGATAGGGATCTTGCCCCAGGAGCACGACCTTCACGTTTTCGTAAGGCGTAAAGCGGAAACAGTTGAAAATGTCGTGCATGTCGGGGTAGATCACGCGCGAAGAATATTCGGATTTGAGAAACGCGCGGATCTGTTGGTAACGTTCGTCCGCAAAGAGCGGCGCGAGGGGGGCTTTCCAATCGTATAAATCAATCATGTGTTTTTCGCTTTCGTAAAAGAAAAGCGTTCTCCTTCGTAAGTTTTATGACATTAAAACGGCAAGATATTCTTTTAATTCTCTTTTGGCGTCTTGCAGATCGTGTTCGAGGAAGTTGCCGCATTCTTCGCGTTTGCTTCCGGGGATTTCTTCGAGCGCAAGCGCAACGGCGATCGCGCCTCGGAGCAGTTCTTTTATGCGGTCGTACTCTAAATTACGCGTTAAAAGATAGAACCCCGTGCGGCAGCCCATCGGTCCGAAATAGACGATATTGTCTTTTTCGCGGCTGTTGCGCAGTACGGTCGCCAAAAGATGCTCGATCGTGTGCAGCGCTTTGGGCGAGATGTAATCGCCTGCGTTCGGTTTTTTGAAACGCAGATCGAAGGTGGAAATGCCGTATGCGTCGGTCTGCATATGCAGCCCGACGGCAAGGCGGTCGTGATCTTTCAAAAACGAGGGGATTTTTTCCATTATAAACTCCTGATGACGTCGCGCATGTGCGCTTTCAAACAGGCGCATGCGCGCGCCGTGTTTTGCTTGAACTGTTCGGTCGTGCTGCCCGCGCCGTATACGTCGGAGATTGCCTTTACGCTCACGAAGGGCACGCCTGCGTATTTACACACCTGCGCGATCGCGCCCGCTTCCATTTCGCGGATATCGCACCCCAAACGCAATAACAGCTCGTGATCGACGGGGGAGTCGTTGAAGCGGTCGCCCGTGCCGAGTGCGCGGCGGGGCAGATCGAGCCGTTCGGGTACGGTGAGGGGCAAAAAGTTTTCGGTTTCGCCGTCGAGCGTGCCGATCTCGCCGCCGTTGATCTGAACGCAGTCGAAGTCATATTGCACGGCTTTTTCGATCACGTAAGCGCGGGCGATTTCGGTGCGTTCGTGCAGCCCGCCCGCCACGCCGAAGTTGAGCACTGTTTCCGCGCCCTGTTCGATCACGATCGCCGCGGCGGCGGCGGCGTTTACCTTGCCTACGCCGCATTCTATGAGCAAAATCTCTTTCCCGAACGCCGTGCCTTTATAAAGCGGTTTGCCCAAAACGGTCGTTCTTTCTTCGATTTTCATGTGGTCGAGCAGGGCGTTCGCCTCTTCGTCGAACGCAATTACGCAGCCTATCATTTTGTTTACTCCTTGTTTTGTTGTAATTTTTCGGTTTCGGTCTGATCGATCAGGGCGAGATTTCCCTGCGTGGAAGCGACGACCTGCGTTCCTTTTTCATAAAATTGCCGTCCCGCGGTCGTATATTCCGCACCGTCGATTTCGATTACGGTGATAAAAACTCTTTCGTTTTCCTGTTTTTCTTCTTCGGATGACGCCGTGCAGCTTATTACGGTGCCCACGCGGTCGGGTTGATCCTCGCCTTTTATGGAATAATCGCTCTTTTTTACGTCTTTCATGATAAAACACAAAAATTTGATGATTGCCGTCAGCGTGAGGGAAAAGATCGAAACTCCGAACACACAGAGCAAGACGACTGCCGCGGGATAGCAATGCGCGGACAGCAAACCGATCCCGCCGAACAAACAGCTTATCACCGTAATTTGCACGAACATGCTTACGAGCACGACGTTCTTTTGCTTGATTTTGCCGCTTAAAATACTGCCGCCGAAGAGGTAGGTCGCCGCGCCGTCACGGTCAGGGGGGTTTAACTCTTCGCTTTCCTTCGCGCCCGCATTCTTCGCTCTTTTATAGGCGAGAATACTGTTTACAAGGATCGCGGCGAGCAGTACGAGGTAAATTCCGCCGAACAGCACGGCGATCCCGCAGCGTTCCATGACGAGATTTTCGTTCAGCGCGCCCGCGTAGCTCAAAGTAATGCCTGCCGCGACTGTAAGTATGAACAAGAAGATCCATAATTTTTTCATAATATTCTTTCGGCGCTCAAAAACCCTTGCGAGCAAGTTTTTTCGCTTGTTTATAACATAGCGATGCAAAAATCAGAGATTTTTTGCGCCGCTGACGCGCCGCTGTTTTTCTTGCGAAAAACGCATCAAAGTTTGAATACGGCGCTCAAAAACCCTTGCAAGCAAGTTTTTTCGCTTGTATTATAACAAGTTTTTCTTCCGATTGCAAGCCGTTGAATACTTTTTGCGCAGATGGAAATAAATTTTGCAAAGGAGGATCTATGAATCCGTTTGAATTAACGCCGCAAAAGGCGGATAAGATTTTTACTTCTTGGAATAAAGTGCTCGTAAAACCTTACGACAAGAACACCGTCGATCCCTACACGCGTTTGAGGGTCATTTTAATGTCGGGTACCGAATTTGAGTCGGTGCGCCTTACGCATGCGTTTACGCGCCACTGCCCCAACAACGAGGTGCGCCGCCGCCTTGCCGTCATGCGCAGAGGGGAGCAGATCCAGCAAAAACGCATCGCAGGGCTGAAACCCGCTAACGAAACGATTTTAGAGCATACGATCGGATACGAACAGCTTGCCGTCGATCTCACCGCGAACTTAGCGCTTTCCGAAAAAAATTCCTACGTGAAAAAACAGCTCGATTTCGCGCTGTTGGAGGATTTCGACCACTTATACCGCTATGCCGATTTAATGGAGCTTGAAAAGAGCGGCGATCCGCAAAAGCTTGTGGGAAACTATACCGAAATCATGCCGGGTCGTCCGACGGTCGCCGAATACCGTCACCCGTTCGACGACGTGGATTTTTATCTGAACGGCTATTTGAACGATCTGAAAACCAAGCTCAACGTCAATATTATCACGGCGGCGGAACAGCAGACCATGAATTTTTATATGAACGTGGGCAATCTGTATATCACGCCGCTCGGCAGAAAGCTTTACAACGAAATCGCCATGATCGAAGAACAGCACGTAACGGGTTACGGCAGCTTGAAAGATCCCTGCATGTCGTGGTGGGAAAATCTTTTGATGAACGAATATACCGAATGCTATCTGTATTATTCGTGCTACGAGGACGAAAAAGACGAGCGTATCAAGGCGATTTGGGAAATGCACTTCGAGGAAGAAGTGGCGCATTTGCACGAGGCGGCGCGGCTTTTGCAGACGTACGAGGGCAAGGTGTGGCAGCAATGTTTCCCCGGCGGCGCGGAATTCCCCGAGCTTTTGAAGTTCCGCTCGCAGAAGGAATATATCCGCGAGGTATTGAAGAGCGTGCGCTTGACGGGCGTGGAAGAGGGTTGGGAAGAACTCGACAAAGTACCCGAAACCTTCCGCTATTTCGGATACAATGCGAAGATCAACGGCAATATACAAACGGTTGGCACGCATAACGTGATCGAACGCACGATAAAAGAATTGGGCAGCGATTGGCGCAAACAGGATAAGGATCACCCGATCAAGGCGCTTGCCGACCGCAAAAAAGACAATACCGACGTCGGCAGAGTCAAGGGCAAGTAACGAAGGACAAGGCGCGCGCGGGGGATATTTCGACTGCGCGCCTTCGGCGCTCCGCTCAATATGACAATGGTACGCGCCGAGGGCGCTGCGCTCAATATGACAATGGTACGCGCCGAGGGCGCTGCATTGACAGGATTGCGCGCCGAGGGCGCTGCGCTCAATATGACAATGGGGTGCGCCGAGAGACGCTGCGCTCAATATGACAATGGGGTGCGCCGAGGGCGCTGCACTCGATATGACAATGGGGTGCGCCGAGGGCGCTGCACTCGATATGACAATGGGGTGCGCCGAGGGCGCTGCACTCGATATGACAATGGTGCGCGCCGAGAGACGCTGCGCTCAATATGACAATGGTGCGCGCCGAGGGCGCTGCGCGACAAAGGCGGCGAACAGTCGCTTCCGCATGTCATTCCGTACGAAAAAGGCGTCGCGCGAATGTGCTGTCGCTTCCGCATGTCATTCCGAGCGCAGTCGAGGAATCTCAATTTCAAAACGTTACGTTTCAAAAAAAGGACGGATTGCGATCCGTCCTTTTTTATCTTGCCTTTTCTTTGGGAATATGCTATAATACAAGCGAAAAAACTTGCTTGCAAGGGTTTTCGAGCACAGCATTCAAACTTTGAGGCGTTTTTCGCAAGAAAAACGGCGGCGCTGTGTTATTATGATTCAGAGGTGTAAAAATGGAAAGAGCGTTACAGGCGAAACAGAATTTTCTGAACGGACTTAACTGTGCGCAGGCGGTGCTGTTGGCGTTTGCCGATAAACTCAGCGCCGACGAGCAGACGCTCAAAGCGGTGGGGCTACCCATGGGCGCGGGCATGGGGCGGCTGCGGCTTACCTGCGGCGCCGTTTCGGGCGCGGCAATGACGCTCGGATTGCTCTATCCCGATAAGAGCAAAGCCGAAATGTACGCGCTCGTGCAGGAGTTCGTAAAACGGTTCAAAGAGAAAAACGGCAGCGTGATCTGCGGCGAATTGCTGACGGGCGCGCATGTTAAAGCCGATACCTCGCCCAACCCCGAAGAACGCACGCCCGAATATTACAAAAAACGCCCCTGTCCCGATCTCATATACGACGCGGCGCTTGTTCTCGAAGAAATGACGGAGGAAATACAGGCATGAAACGCAAGGCACTCGCGGTTTTCTTTTTGCTGCCGATCGCCGTCGGGATCGCGCTGCTCGTTGCGGGGATCGTCGTCGGGAACAACGTTCTGCTGACCACAGGGATCGGTGTAATATTCGGCGGCGGGTTCGTCAGTGCCGTCGTCGCGCTTGTTTTCAAATGTCTGCGCGTGCGCGAACGGCGTAAAAATCCGCCTGCTTCGGAGGACGAATACGTGCCCGAGGACGAACGCATGATGGAAGCGACGGCGAAGGTTTGGAGCCTTTCTTCGGGCGGCGATAAGATCAAAGGGATTTTGTTTGCAGGCGGTTTTATCGCATGCTGCGTTCTCTTCGTCGTGTTTGCCTCGATGGGGAAAATCACGTGGGCGTTGATCGCCTGGGGCTGCGGCATGGGCATGATTCTGCTTGCGTTTCTCGTCGTAAAAATAAAAGAGCATTTTTCTACGGACAAGCGCGTCGAGCGGTTTACCGAAGGCGAAGGGATCGTGACGGCGTGCGAGCTTGCGCATCAAGACGACGAAAAGGGCAGGACCATGTATAAAGCGACGGTCGACTACGAAGGAAGACAAGTCGAGTGTTTTTGCTTTCGTTCGTACGAGGCGGGGCAGCGCGTGCAGCTCCTGCACGACAATCAAAACGATTATACGATGATAAACGAATGAAACGCGGCGCATATGCGCCGCGTTTCATTTTTGTCTATTTTTTGCGTTTTAGCGGTTTCATGCACAGTAACACATATGCCGCCGTCAGCAACACGACCGCAATCCCGATTACAAGAAAGCAAACCCATTCGGACACGGTATTGCCGAAAAATTCGAGCGTGCAGTCGAACCCTTTGCGGCATTCCGCCGCCGCCTGATCGCTGAACGTTTTGCCGAGCATATCGATCGCCCCGCCCATAAAATGTTCGTGCAGTAGCGCCGTGCCGTACGTTCCGGGCAAAAACAGAAGCGTGTTTGCGATGGGCGCGGCAAGCGACTGAATGGGCATGTACGCGCCGCATAAAAAGCCGTACGCCGCCGATACGGTGGCTTCAACCGCCGTGATGCCGCCCTGCGATTTCAAAAACCGACAGACGATGGAAGAGAGCGCCGTGCCGAACAGCACCAAAAGAAGGGTGTCGGCAATCGTCAAAAAGACGTCGGCTATCGATAAATACCACCCCGCGCAGGCGAGATAGACGTACCCTACGACGAGTGCAACCGAGCAGACGAGCATGGTTACGATCGCCGTCGATAAAAAGTAGCCGAGCGCGAGTGTCGAACGCGGCACGGGCGAAACGTTGAAATCGGAAAGGCGATCGGTCACCTTGTCCTGCACCATGACCATGTTGGAAGTAAAGGCGATGGAAACGGCGCACACGGCAAGCAGAGAGGACATCAGCCAGCCGCCCGCAAACCCCTCAACAACGCGTTTTTCCAGCTCGAAACCTTCGAATACCGTGGTCAGACTGTCGCGGTAGACGTCGCCCAAAAACGCCACGAAGAGAAAAAAGAGGATAAGGGGCGAGATGAGAGAGGAAAAGAACAGCCCTTTGTCTTTGAAGTAGATTTTGCAGTTGCGCGCGATCAAAGCTCTCAGTTTCATACATTGCCTCCGATCTTTTTACCCGTCACGTTGAGAAACACGTCGTCCATTTTTCCCTTCGTAATCTCGTAATCTTCAAACAGTTCGGGATATTTGAGGATAAGCGCCGTCGCTTCGGCGGTGTTCTTTACCTCGATGCGCCACGCTCCCGCGATTTCTTCGCATTTCAGTCCGAGTTTTTTTACCGCCTGTTCGCTCGCGCCGTACAGCGTGATGTAATCGCCCGTGTATTTGTTTTTGAGTTCGAGCGGGGAAGCGTCGGCAAGGATTTTTCCGCCGTCGAGGATCACGACGCGGTCGGCGTCCGCCGTTTCTTCCATATAGTGCGTGGTCAAGAACACCGTGAGCGCGCGTTCGCGGCGCAGCCGCATGACGATCTCCCAAACCGATTTGCGCGTTTGCGGATCAAGCCCCGTCGTGGGTTCGTCGAGAACGAGGATATCGGGATCGTGCAGAAGGGCGCGGGCAATGTCGACGCGCCGCCGCTGTCCGCCCGAGAGCTTGCCCACGGGGCGGCGGAGAATTTCTTTCAGATCGAAAAGCTCGATCAGTTCTTCGAGGCGTTTTTTATACGCCGCGCCGCCGATCGAGTAAAGCGCGGCGCGGCAGCGCAAGTTTTCTTCGATCGTGAGAGGCAGATCGAGCACGCTGTTTTGAAACACCACGCCCAATTTGCGTTTGGCTTCGTCGAGGTGCGATTGGATTTCCTTTCCGCCGATGAGCACTTCGCCCGCCGTGCGCGGCAGCTTTCCGCACAGAATGGAGATCGTCGTCGATTTTCCCGCGCCGTTTACGCCGAGAAAAGCGAAAAATTCCCCCTTGCCGACGGTAAACGAAATATCGTCGACCGCTTTCACTTCGCCGAAATATTTTTTTAAGTTTTTAATTTCAATTACGTTTACCATATTTTTCATTATAAAGTTGCGCCGCGGCGCATGCAACCGCCTTCGGGTTGCTTTTTGTGTTTTTACCGCCCGTTCGAGTTGCGTTATGCGCGGCAGCCGATTTTCGTGCAGGGGACGCATTCGCAAAGCACGTCGGCGATCGTATATTTCGCGTTGGCGATGTAAACGGTCGTGCCCTGCGCGGCGGCGTCTTTTACGTATTCAAGCTTCGCACCTGCGCCGTTCGCGCCCGCGCGGCTGGCACCCGCGCAGTATTTTTTATGCTCGTCGATATTGGCAAGCAGTTCGTAAACGTCTTTGCCGCTTATCGTTTGCACGAGGGTGGCGGGGTTTTCGGGATCGGTGTAAATACCGTCTACGCTCGTAAAGATGAGCAGGCGTTGGGCGTGCACCAAACAGGCGATGCGCGAGGCGGTTTCGTCGTTGTCGACGCATTCGTATACGCGCGCTTTGTCGTGTTTGAGCGAAACGATTTCCAAACGGCGGTTCTCTTCGTTCGATACCGCGTCGTTATAGTTGACGACGGGCACGGCGTTCTGTTCTTTGCAACGCAGAAGAAGGGCGCGCAGGTGTTCGCTCTTTTTTTCGTCGTTGAAGTGCTGATGCTCCACGAGCACCTGCCGCACGCCGTAACGGGGATCGATGAATTGGCGGTAGGTCTGCATGAGCACCGCCTGCCCCTGCGCGCTGTAATCGGTTTTGGCGTGTTCGCCTTCGAGCTCTTTGCCGCCGCGGGCAAGGTAGTCGAGCCGCCCGATTTCCGTCGCGCCGCTCGAAATCCAAATGCAGCCCGGTTTTAACTCGCGCGAAAGCCGCGCCACGCGCGTGTAGTCGATGAGGTTATGTTCTTTGTCGATCAGCGCCATCGAGCCGATTTTGCCGACGAGTTCGGTATCGAATGTCATGAAACGCTCCTTTCTGCAACACTTGTTTTCAATAGAGTATAACATAAATTTATGCGGAATGCAAATAATTTGAATATGAAAAGACGAAAAAATTACTGCTTCAAAAAACTGCTGTGCGCGGGCGCAATCTGTTGTTCGCTGGCGCTGTTTTGCGGTTGCAGCGTAAAGGAAATGAGCACGTTAGGGGAAGTTTCCAAACCGTACGCAGGGCTTTACGAGTGCGAAAGTCTGATGCTCGGCGGCACGGAAATGTATGAAGATGACGAAAAGCTGTATCTCGAACTCAACGCCGACAACACGTTTTCGCTGACTTACCGCGGAAGAGCGGGGAAGAAGGGCGGTTACGACGGCAAATATGAATACGACGAAGAATCGCATACGATCACGTTTTACGCGTACACGGGTCGCCGCGCCCGCGCGTACACGTTCCCCATGAAAAAGGGTAAAATTTATATCGACTATAATCTGGGCGGGCAGCTTTTGCACGGCGTGTTCGCATTGCCGTAAGATTTTTTGCAAATATAAAACAAACGTTTGTAAAATTTTTTACGGTATGGTATAATGGGGGCATGAAAGTGATTTTGCCCGAAAAAACGCCCTGTTTAACGCCCGACCAAGCCGAGGCGGCGGAACTGATCGAAGAATGGTTTGTGCATCTCGATACGCAGATCTTCGTTCTTTGCGGCTACGCCGGCACGGGCAAAACGTTTTTGATCGATTATATCGTGAACAGGCTCGGACTGCTTTCGGGGGAGAGCGCGGCGTTCGTCGCGCCGACGGGCAAAGCGGCGTCCGTTCTCATTCGTTTGGGCAAGCCCGCTTCGACCGTACATAGTTTGATTTACACGCGCGAAGAGGACATCGAGGTGGACGAAAACGGCGAGGTCGTTTCCGAACGCTTTCTGCGGTTTGTAAAAAAAGACAAGATCGACGGCAAAATTCAATTGATCATTGTTGACGAAACTTCCATGGTTTCCGACGAAGTGCTGCGCGATCTGCTGTCGTTCGGCGTAAAATGCTTGTTTTGCGGCGATCCCGCCCAGCTTCCGCCCGTGGGGGGAAGCAACACGCTTTTGACGATGCCGTGCGTAACGCTCAAACAGATCGTGCGGCAGGAATGCGACAACCCGATCGTGCGTTTAGGCGTGGCGGCGCGGGCGGGGCAGCCGCTCGCTTACGGCGATTACGGCGGCGGTACGCGTATTCTGCCGCGTCGCGCTCTTACGCGCGAAGAGCGCAAAGAGCTATTTCTTTCCGCCGATCAGATTATTGTGGGAACCAACCGCACGCGCGCGCAGATCAACCGCGAAGTACGCTCTTTTTACGGGATTTCTCCCGACGCCGTGCTGCCGATCGACGGCGAAAAGATTTTGTGTACGCTCAACGATTGGTCAAAAACGCTCGACGAAAAAGGCGAGTTTCATTTGGTCAACGGCATTATCGGCAAATGTTATAACGTGCGCGCTTGCGGCGAAGGGTTGGGCATGCTCGATTTTCAGCCCGATTTTTTAAGCAATGTGCGGTATGATCTGCCCTTCGATTCGGGTGTGTTCGAGCGCGGGGCGTACGCCTACGGTTACGGGGAAAAGGCGTGTTTGTTGGAAAACGGCGAACTTGTGCACGAACATAATTATGCCGCGCTGCGCAAGCATAAAGTAAAACGCGAGGATACCGTTTGCCGTTTTGAATTTGCCTACGCCGTTACGTGCCATAAGGCGCAGGGGTCGGAGTACGATTTTGTCGTCGTGATCGACGAGAGCGGTTTTTTCGAGGACGGCAAGAGCTGGCTGTATACCGCGATCACGCGCGCGAAAAAACGTTTGGTGGTGATACGGTGAGGTTTCCTTATAAAAGAGTGCTTGTCGTCGGCTGCGGCGGCGCGGGAAAATCGACGCTCGCGCGGGTCATGGGGGAGCGGTTTTCTCTGCCCGTGGTGCATTTGGATAAGCTATGGTGGCTGTCGGGTTGGGTGGAGCGCGAACGGGAAGAATTCGACACGCTTTTACAAGCCGAGTTGGAAAAACCGCAGTGGGTGATCGACGGAAATTTTGCGCGTACGTTTGCACGGCGGTTGCAGTTTTGCGACGCGGTCGTTTTTCTCGATCTTCCCGCCGAAGTATGCTTAAAGAGTATTTATGCGCGCGTGGAAGAGTATCGCGGCAAAACGCGCCCCGATATGACGGAAGGCTGCCCCGAACAGGCGGACGGGGAGTTTTGCAAGTGGGTGGAAAATTTTAACTTGACGGTGCGCGGCGACATGCTTGCGGCGATGCAGTCGTGCGGAAAAGATTATTTTGTGTTTCCTTCGCGCGAAGAGGCATATGCGTGGCTGAACACATTTGAAAAAGAATAAGGGGATTGCTGTTTAATAAAATGGGGGACGCCCCGCGCTTCGCGCGGGGCGAGATCGGAAGAGCGTCGTGTAGGGAAAGAGTGTTAAGATTAGTGTAGAT